>JAKSBY010000696.1 GCA_022360855.1 Sphingomonadales bacterium
CGAGATCGACCCGCGCAAGGCCGACGCGGTGCCGTCGACCAAGGGCTCGCTCACAGGGTAAGCGTCTATGGGCGAGACGGTCGCCATTATCGACTATGGCTCGGGCAATCTGCACTCCGCCGCCAAGGGGCTGGAGCGCGCCGCCTCGGACGCCGGTTTGGACGTTGCGGTCGCCGTGACCGCCGACGCTGACGTCGTGAATTCGGCGGACCGCGTGGTTTTGCCCGGCGTCGGCGCCTTTGCCGACTGCCTTGCCGGGGTGACGGCGCTCGACGGCATGGCCGAGGCGCTCGAGGAGGCCGTGATCGCGCGCGGCCGGCCGTTCTTCGGGATCTGCGTCGGCATGCAGCTCCTGTTCGAACGCGGGCTGGAGCACGGCGAACATGAAGGCTTCGGCTGGCTGGCGGGCGATGTCGCGGAGATCGTGCCCGACGACCCGGCGCTCAAGATCCCGCATATGGGCTGGAATACCTTGGCGCTGACCGAGGCGGGCAGCACGCACCCGCTCTTCGCCGGCTGGCAGCCCGGCGATCACGCCTATTTCGTGCACAGCTACGCGCCGACCGGGGCGCGGCCCGATGATGTCCTGGCCACCGCCGACCATGGCGGCGCCTTCACCGCCGTTGTCGGCCGGGACAACATCTTCGCCACCCAGTTCCACCCGGAAAAGAGCCAGCGGGTCGGCCTCGGCCTGTTCCGCCGCTTCCTGGAGTGGCGGCCGTGATCCTCTATCCCGCCATCGACCTCAAGGACGGCCAATGCGTGCGGCTCTACAAGGGCCGCATGGAAGACGCCACGGTATTTTCCGACGATCCGGCGGGCCAGGCGCGCGCCTTTGCCGCCGCCGGGGCCCGCTGGCTGCATGTCGTCGACCTCAACGGCGCCTTTGCCGGCCGCGCGGTCAATGGCGACGCGGTGGCGGCCATTCTGCAGGCGGTGAACATCCCGGTGCAGCTCGGCGGCGGCATCCGCTCGGCCGATGACGTAGCCGCCTGGCTCGACGCGGGGATCGCGCGGGTTGTCCTCGGTACGGTAGCGGTCAAGGCGCCCGAGGTGGTCAGGGAGGTGAGTTTGCGCTTTCCGGGCCGGATCGCCGTCGGCATCGATGCCCGCGGCGGCAAGGTCGCCGTTGAGGGTTGGGCCGAGGAGAGCGAATTGGACGCGATCGAGCTGGCGCGGCGCTTCGAGGACGCGGGGGTGGCGGCCATCATCTACACCGACATCGACCGCGACGGCGCGCTCACCGGCCCGAATCTCGACGCGCTCGCCGCTATGGTCGCGGCCGTCGACATCCCGATCATCGCCTCGGGCGGCATCGCCGAGATCGGTGACATAGAACGGCTCGGCGCGCTGGAAACGCCCGCGGGCCGCCGCCTCGCTGGTGCCATCACCGGCCGCGCGCTCTATGAAGGCCGTATCGACCTGGCCGCGGCGCTCGCCTTGCCGGCGCTGGCGGGGTAGAACGGAGCCATGCTTACGGTTCGCGTCATCCCCTGCCTCGATGTCAAGGACGGCCGCGTCGTCAAGGGAGTCAATTTCGTCGATCTGAGGGACGCCGGCGATCCGGTGGAGCAGGCGCAAACCTATGACGCCGCCGGCGCGGACGAGCTCTGCTTCCTCGATATCACCGCGTCGTCGGACCGCCGCGATATCCTGCTGGACGTGGTGGCGCGCACCGCCGAGCAGTGCTTCATGCCGCTGACAGTCGGTGGAGGGGTGCGCGGCGCCGACGACGTCCGGAAGTTGCTCCTGGCCGGGGCCGACAAGGTCTCGGTGATGACCGCCGCCGTCAGGCGTCCACCGTTGATCGCCGAGCTCGCCGAGAAATTCGGCGCGCAATGCATCACGGTGGCCATCGACGCCAAGCGCCGTCCCAATGACGAGGGCGGCGGCTTCGAGGTCTTCACCCATGGCGGGCGCACGCCAACGGGCGTCGATGCGCTCGCCTATGCCGAACAGGCGGCCGCGCTCGGCGCCGGCGAGATACTGCTCACCTCCATGGACCGAGACGGCACCCAAGAGGGCTTCGACCTGGAGTTGACCCGCGCGGTGGCCGATTCCGTCTCGATCCCCGTGATCGCATCCGGCGGCGTCGGCACCCTGGATCACCTGGTTGACGGCGTCAAAGAGGGCCACGCCAGCGCGGTGCTGGCCGCGTCGATCTTCCACTTCGGCACGTTTACCATCGCCGAGGCCAAGGCCCATATGGCCGCCGCGGGGCTTTGCATGCGGGAGGGGGTCGATGTCTGAACCCAAAACCGTCGACTGGTCGGTACTCGACCGGCTGATCGCCGTTATCGAGAGCCGGCGCGGCGGCGATCCGGCGTCGAGCTATGTGGCCAAACTCCTTGCAAAGGGACGGTCCAAGCTGGCCCAGAAGGTCGGCGAAGAGGCAGTGGAAACAGCCATCGCCGCGGCCGAGGGCGATGCCGCGGCCGTGACGCAGGAGTCGGCTGATCTGATTTTTCATCTGCTTGTCTTGTGGGCGGAGATGGGAGTCGGCCCAGACGACGTGCTCAAAGCCCTCGAGGAGCGGGAAGGCCGCTCGGGGTTGGCGGAGAAAGCCGCCCGGGGCTCAGAATAACCGACGGGTCTGGAGGACAAGCATGGCCTACGACGATCAGAACATCTTCGCCAAAATCCTGCGCGGCGAGATCCCCTGTAACAAAATCTTCGAAGACGACTTCGCGCTCGCCTTCCACGATATCAACCCGCAGGCGCCAACCCATGCCCTGGTCATCCCCAAGGGCCCCTATGTCAGCTGGGACGACTTTTCCGCCGACGCGCCCGCCGACTTGGTCGTCGGATTCGTCCGCGCCGTCGGCCATGTCGCCCGGCTCTTGGGCCATGATGGCGACGGCTACCGGCTGCTCGCCAATCATGGCGCCAACGCCCATCAGGAAGTGCCCCACCTACATGTCCACATCTTCGGTGGCCGGCCGCTGGGGCCGATGCTGACGAGGTCTGGCTGAACAGTCGTCTTATACGACTTCTGTTCCGGCTTCCGCCAGGATCGGCGCCATCAGCGTTTTCAGGTCGGTCTCCGGGCGGGCGCCGAGATGCGAGATGACCTCCGCCGCCGCGAGCCCCGCCATCCGGGCGCAGCTGGCCAGGTCGACGCCGTTGAGGAGGCCGAACAGGAAGCCCGAGGCATAGAGATCGCCGGCGCCGGTGGTATCCGCCACCTGGACGACCGGCGCCGCGTCGATCACATGGACGTCGTCGCCCTCAACCGTGACCGATCCCTTGGCGGAGCGGGTCAGGGCGGAAACGCCGCGGCGAGATTTCGCCGTTTGCAGGGCCGCATCGAAACTCTCGACCCTGTAGAGCGCTTTGATCTCCGCCTCGTTGGCGAACAGGACGTCGATCGTCGTCCGAGCCAACTCCTCGAACAGGTCGAGATGCCGTTCGACGCAGAAACTGTCGGCCAGCGATACCGACACTTTGACGCCGGCCTTCTTGGCGATCTCCATGGCTTTGAGGCACGCCTCGCGCGCGCTCGGCGGATCGAAGAGATAGCCTTCGATATGGATATATCCTGCGCTTTGCACGAGGCCCGCGTCGATGTCGTCCACCGAGAGTTCGACGCAGGCGCCGAGATAGGTGTTCATGGTACGGTGGCCGTCAGGCGTCACCAGGATGAAGGAGCGCGCCGTCGGCGGGCCGTCCTCGGTCATTCTGCTGTCGAAGCGGACGCCCTGGGCGCGGATATCATGGGCGAAGACCTGGCCGAGCTGGTCGTTCCTGACCCGGCCGATAAAGGCGGTCCTGGCGCCGAGATTGGCGAGCCCGGCGGCCGTATTGGCGGCCGAGCCGCCGGAGACCTCATGCGCCGGGCCCATGCGGCCGTAGAGCTCTTCGGCTCGCGTCGCATCGATCAGGATCATGGAGTCCTTGTCCATACCCTCGGCTTCGAGAAAGGCATCGGTCGTGCGGGCCAGGACATCGACGATGGCGTTGCCGATGCTCAGCACATCCAGGGATTTTTCGGGCATGGATCCTCAGGTGGGTTCGGCAGGGAAGACGGCGATTCGGCGGGGTTTTGGCACAATTCCCGGTTCACCGAAAGTCCTGTTTGGCGAGGACAGCTTCATTTTTTTGCCAAATCTCTCCTATATCGGGGCATTCTGATGCGGCGGATGCCTGCGCGGCAGCCGCCATGACCGGAGAGGAGCCGCCATGCTGGGCCATCTGAACAACGCCGTCGCGCAGATGCTCGACCCGGCCTTTCGGCGTGCGCTGTTTATCTCGATCGGCGTCGCGGCGGTGCTGTTCGCCATCCTTTACGCGCTCACGCTCCTCATCCTCTCCGGTGTGACCTTTCCCGACTGGCCCTATGCCGAGGAAGCCGTCGCCGTGCTCGTCAGCTTCCTCTTTCTGGTGGTCGCCTGGCTCCTGTTCCCGGCGGTGTCGACCGCGGTCCTGTCGTTGTTCCTCGACGGCATCGTCGATGCGGTGGAGGAAAAGCACTATCCCGCCAACCGGGCG
>JAKSBY010000272.1 GCA_022360855.1 Sphingomonadales bacterium
ATCGGCGCCTATTCCTACGACCCCGTCGGCCGCCGCGCGGAGAAGACGGCATCGGGCGCCACGACGGAATACGCCTATGCCGGCGTCGACGTCATCGCCGAATACAACGGCTCAGGAACCCTCTTGCGCCGCATCGTCCCCGGCGGCGCCATCGACGCCCCCATCGCCTTCTACGACGAGGACGCGCCAAACGACCCCATCTTCTACCTCCATTACGACGGCCAGGGCTCGGTCATCGGCGTCTCGGATTCCACCGGCGCCAACACCGAGAAATACACCTACGGCCCCTTCGGCGAGACCCCGGTCACGACCGGCAGCCCGTATCACTACGTCGCCCGCAGGATCGACCAGGAGACCGGGCTCTATTATGTGAGAGCCCGCTACTACTCACCGGAAATAGGGAGATTCCTCTCGCCCGATCCCATAGGCTACGGCGATGGGCTAAACATGTACGCATACGTCAGAAACGACCCGGTGAACCTGACCGATCCAAGCGGGCTGGGCGTGCGCATCGGCGGCATCTCCAATTTTAGGACGCACGACGGAAACGGAAAAGCGATTCCCCCGGTCGGAGCCGGTGTCTCATCTGGCGGCGGCAAGCGCGGACAAATCCCCATCGTCTGCTCGGTCGCCGGCGGTACCGAGCAATGCACGCGCGGAACGTCGCTAGGATCAGCAATCAATTCAACGGCAGATCTGATCCGGTCCCTACCGCCCGGCTCGGTTCGAATAGGAAACGTCAACTCGGGCTCCTTCGTCGGTTTCATCGAGGTGCTCGAGGCAATTCTGGCACTAACACCAGGTGCAAGCGATGGTGGCGCTTCTAGCGGCAGCGGAGACGAAGGCAGCGATCCGTTAGAGGAAATCGAGATCTTAGCAAACCCACGTGCAAGGTTTACAATTGATTCTGCGTTAGGCCGCGTTTTTCAACAGGTTCGATTTTCGGCTGAAATCGGCGGACCATTCTACTCCCTTGACTGGTCCCAAAAAGAACTGGGAGCGGTCGTTCGATGCTCGCAGGATGGAGTTTCGTGCCAGGTTGGCGACACAAGCACCGATGTACCCCGTGGCAGTGAATTCCAAAGCACTGGATTCTTCGGCTTTACTGGCGCTCTTGGGGATATCGAAGGCGCTTCAGCAATCGTGGTTGTCTTGCCTAGCATTGCTGAGCTTGATGATACAAGGATCAGTAGATTTCGCAGGATCTCGATCCGAACTGGTGCGCCGGTCTTTGTCGGACTGACCATTCGGCGGTTTTCTGGAAAGGTGTTTATATTCAACGGCCCGAGTGGGCCGATCCCATATAGGAACTGAAGGCTTTCTCTATGCCGAAAACCAACTCGAAAATGCCCGTTAGGATATTGTCGCTTTTCGCGCTTGTTGCGCTTTTCGCGCTCGTCCTGGGATTGACAAATTGGCGTTCCCTGACCGGTTCACCGGAACCGGCCTATGCCGTGTCATTGGTTAATTTGATCGCCTCGACCAATCACTATGCGGGGAAGAGGGTTAGAGTTAGCGGGTTTCTTGTCAAGGGTGATCAACACTTGTTTTTGACCCGCGACCACGCAGAGATCATGGACTATATGTCGGCAATTCCACTTATCGATCACACGCCCACCGCGTCACAAATTCTATCAAACTGTCCAGATGGCTATGTGTCGGTAACCGGTCGCATGGTCAGTCTGGAAAGCAGCGGACGTTACCATCTGGGCCAAATCGAGAAAGTGCTTTCGGAGCGGGAACCAATACACATTTGCTATGAGCGAGAGGAATCCGCTGCGCCACTGTCGAATGAGTGAAGACGGCAAGTTGTTTTTTGGCTTACGTTACGGTGAACGGATAACATCTCCGAGACCACCGGCTATAACGACAACGGCACCGTCGCCTGGGTGAAGGACGGCAAGGGCAACCAGACCGACTACACCTATGACGGCTTCGACCGGCCGAAGCGCACCACCTTTCCCGGCGGCTCTTACGAAGAGATCCAGTCCTACGACGTGCTCGGCCGCCCGCTCACCGGCCGCAACCGCGCCGGCGACGTCTTCACGCTCACCTACGATGCGCTCGGCCGCATCGCCACCCGCGCCGCGCCCGGCGTCGGCACGTATGCCTACGAGTATGACATCCGCGGCCAGGTCACCAAGGCCAAGCTCGGCACGGACGCGATCGCCTACACCTACGATGCCCTGGGCCGGGTGCTGTCGGAGAAAGACGCGGCCAACCGGACGACGTCCTACGCCTATGACGATGCCGCGGGCGAAGTCCGCCTGACCTGGCCGACCGGCCAGTGGGTCGACTACGAGAACGATTCCCTCAATCGCCTCGAGACCATCCGCAACTCCGCCGGCGCGGCGCTCGCCGACTATACTGACGATACCCTGAGCCGCGTCACCGCCATCGACTATGGCAACGGCGCCAGCCAGTCCTACACATACGAGAATGACGGCGACCTCGACACGGTGGTCCAGAACTTCGCCGGCACCGCCGACGACGTCACCTTCGACTACGCCTACAACGCCGCCGGCCAGGTCACCTCCAAGGACCTCACCAACAACGCCTATCTCTGGACCCCCGGCGCCAACGCCACCACCAGCTACACCACCAACACCCTGAACCAGTACACCAACATCGGCGGCCAGGCGATCTCATACGACACGAAAGGCAACCTCACCTCCGACGGCACGCTGACGTTCATCTACGATTCCGAAAACAAGCTCAAAGAAGCCAAGGACGGCGCCGTCACCATCGGCACCTACTCCTACGACGCGAACGGCCGGCGGGCGGAGAAGTCAGCCCGACTTCGCTTCCGCCGCCGCTAAAGCTAAGGCGGATGAGGAGGCTACGGAGGGCGGTCCTGTTGGCAGCAAGCCTTCTGGGGTTGTTGCCAACCCTGCGAAGCCTTGACGAAGCAGGGTGGCGCACCCGACAGGATTCGAACCTGTGACCTCTGCCTTCGGAGGGCAGCGCTCTATCCAGCTGAGCTACGGGTGCTGATAGCGCGAGGCGGCGCGCACCCTATCGGAATTCCCGTTCCCGCGCAAACCGTTTGACGGCCGGCCGCCGGTTCCGAGTCGGCCGCGTTTCGGCGCAATGGTTGCGGATCGTTTACCCAACTGGGCCGCTGCAGGCGCGGCAAAGCCGGCGGCAAGGATTCGTTAACGCGTTGGGCGAAAACTGGGCCGATCCGGCGGCGTCAGGGGAGAAGGCCCATGGACCGCAGCAAAACCATTCGGCGCGCCGTCAGTTCGGCCCTGGCGATGCCGCTCGCCCTTGCCATCGGCCTGGCCGGTCCGGCCCGGGGGCAATCCGCCCCGCCGCCGGCGGAGAAGGTGGTGATCCTCGTCTGCGTTAGCGATGACGCCGGCTGGGGCGCGGGCGAGGGCTGCCAGTGGAGGCATTTCTCCGCCGCCGAACGCAGCCGCTTCGACGGGCTCGACCCGTCGTTGTCCGCCGGCGATGCCGCTTCCTTCTCGCCGCTGACCGTCATCGAGTCCGCGCCGGCGCTGGTCGAGATGCCGGAACTGGTCGACACGATCCCGGACGTTATCCGCACGCCGCTGTCCTGGGCCGGGCACTTCGCCGTCGTGCCCGATCAGAGCTTCAAATGGCGCGAATACGACGCCGACCGGCTCGAATTCGAGCAGAACCTGTCGATCGGGCTTACGGACGTGAACGACCGCGACCGTCTGCGCGCCCGGCGCTTCAAGATGCCGGGCTTCAGGATTCGGCTCGAATACTGAGCCCGGCCTACTTCAAGTCTTCCTGCAGCTCGTTGAGCTCGACGACGAAGCCGTCCGGGTCGTAGAACACCGAGACCTTGACCGAGATGGTGCCGGCGCCGTCATAGGACGGATAGCTGGTCAATGACGGCTCGGAGAGCACCTTCACCCCCTCCAACGCGCGGACCCTGGCGAATTTCTCGTCCAGGTTCCGGGTGTTGAACAGCAACACCGGCGTGCCCGGCTGAAACGCGTCGTCGTCGCGGGCGCGCGTCTTCTCGGGCTTGATGTAATGCAACAGCCCGAGCACGCCGACGAAGTCGTCATTGGCGCGCAGGAAAACCAGCCGCAACGCGCGCTCCGCCGCGTCCACTGAGCCGGCATCCCGGGGCGTGGTGATGAGATTGTCGTAGATCACCTTAAGGCCCAACGTGTCCCGATAAAGCGCCAGCGACTTCTCCATATCGCGGACGACCAGGGTGGTGCGCCGCAGGTCGATATCGACCCGGTCTTCCTCGGGCACCGGCGCCGCACTCACCGCCGTCACCAGGCCCAAAGCCAGCACGGCCACCGCCCAGAATAAT
>JAKSBY010000126.1 GCA_022360855.1 Sphingomonadales bacterium
GTCTGGGTCTTCGACCCGGCGACGCAAAGCCGCGTGCAGCGGATCGCGCTTCGGCGCGACGCCATGTCCATCGAAGTCACCCGCGGGGACGATCCCTATCTCGTCGTCGTCGGGCCGGATATGTCGCTCGACGTCTACAGCGCCAACACCGGCGAATGGGTCCGCAATATCGGCGGCCAGATCGCCCTGACCCCCTTCGCCGTCTACGCCGCGCAGTAGCCCGATGGAACTGGATCCGGCACTCACGATGGGCCTGAGCCTCGGTCTGGCGGCGCTGTTCGCGGCCGGTGCCATACACAAGCTGCGCACACCCCGCGCCTTCTTCGCCATCGTGCGGAACTATCGGCTGGCGCCCGCTGCGCCTGCGGCCGGCAGTGCGGTGATCGCAGCGGAGACGACGATTGCCGTCGGCCTCGTGATCCCAGCCTGGCGCCAGGACGCCGCCCTCGGCGCCGCCGCGCTGCTCGGCATCTATGGCATCGCCATTGCCATCAACATCATGCGCGGGCGCACGGCCATCGACTGCGGCTGCGGCTTCGGCGGCCAGGGTGACCGGCTCACCTGGTGGCTGCCGCTGCGCAACGCGGTCCTGGCACTGTCGGCCCTTGCGCTCACACTGCCCGCCGCGTCGCGAGCGCTCGGATGGCTGGACGCGCTCACGATCGGGCTGTTCGTGGCGGGCGCCGCCGTCCTCTACGCCACCTTCGAAGCCTTGAGATCAAACACTGCGCGCCAGGCGCGGACACGGAGACCGTTATGATCGAAACGCTGATCGTCTCGCAGATATTGCTGGGGATTCTGGTCGTCGGCCTTGCCGTGACCGTCTTCGCGCTGGCCCGCCAGGTCGGGCTGTTGCACGAACGGATCGCGCCGGCGGGCGCGCTGGCCATCAACCAGCGCGTCAAAGTCGGCGATACGGCGCCGGAGATGACCGTCGCCGCCCTCGACGGCCACGAACTCGCAATCGGCGGCCAGCAGGCGACGAGCCGGCTGTTGTTCTTCATGTCCCCGGACTGCCCGGTCTGCAAGACGCTGTTCCCGATCCTGCGCTCCATCGCACGCGCGGAGAAGGACTGGCTCGAGGTCGCGCTGGTCAGCGACGGTGGGATCGAGGAAGTCCATCGCGCGCTTTCAGCCAGGGAGGGGCTGGAGGACTTCCCCTATCTCCTGTCCGAGGCCTTGGGCCGCGCCTTCGGCGTTGCCAAGCTGCCTTATGCCGTCCTCATCGACGGCGCCGGCAAGGTGGCCTCGATGGGACTGGTGAACAGCCGCGAACATCTCGAAAGCCTTTTTGA
>JAKSBY010000382.1 GCA_022360855.1 Sphingomonadales bacterium
CATGGCCGCCCATGGTCGCCTGCTTAAGGCCCTGGATGGTTGCCAGCGTCGCGCCCGACTGGAAGTTGACCGAGGCGAAGTCGGAGACGGTGGTGACGCCGGAAAGCTGCGCCTGCTTGGCAGCGATGAACGTGACGTCCCGAATTTCATCCAGGGTCAGGTAGTGGGCGTAGCGGTAGATCCGGATCCAATCCTGCAGCCGCGCCGCCGGTTCGAAGGACCGGGCGATGTGCTGCCAAAGATGGGTGTGGGTGTTGATGAAGCCCGGCAGCGCCAGCATGTTGCTGCCGTCGATGACAAGGCCGTCCGGTGCCGGCGTGGCCGTCGTGGCTCCGATGGATTCGATCTTGCCGTCTCTGACGACAATCGTCTGGCCGGACCGGATCTGGCGGTCCTCCACGTCATAGACGGTGGTGTTTCTGATGGTGATACCGCCGTCCGCGGTCAAATCGGCCCTATCGGCGCCCTCGTATTCGGCGCAGCCCGGGAGCAGAAGCAAGCTCGCCAGAAGGATTGCCCGGAACGATCGCAAAGACCTCAAGTAGCGCATCGCGCGTCTCCCCCATTTCCACACCGCCTCGCAGCCTAGTCCAAATGCGCGGCAGTTGCTATTTAAAGGAGAGTTTTCGGCGTCACTCTCTCCTATGTCGCGTCATGAAAAATGATGCCGAGCGTCAGGCGTTGGCCGGAGCGGACCGTGGCGACGCCGTGGCGCATGTTGACGCGGTAGGTTCCCCGTGATCCCGGTACAGGCCGGTAACGCGTCGTGAAGATCACCGCCTCGCCCTGGGCCGGCGTCAGCACATGCGCCTGGCTTTGCATGCGCGGCCGCTGCTCGGTGAGCACGATCTCGCCGCCCGTGAAGTCTTCGCCGGGCCGGCTGAGCGCGATCGCCACCTGGATGGGAAACACGACCTCGCCGTAAAGGTCTTGGTGCAGCCGGTTATAGTCCCCGGGCCCGTAGCGCAGGATCAAAGGCGTCGGGCGGGTTTGGCCGGCAGCGTCGCAGAGCGTCAGAAAATCGTCGAGTCGGTCGGGGATCGGCTGGGTGATGCCGATGGCGTCGGCCCAGGCTTGTGCGATGGGCGCGAGCCGGGGGTAGAGCGCGCGGCGCAGCGCCGCCACCTGCTTGGGCAGCGGATTGGCGAAGTATTTGTACTCGCCCCGTCCGAAGCCGTGCCGCGCCATGACGACGGTGCTGCGAAAGCGCCGGTCGTCGTCATAGAGCGCGGCCAGGGCCCGGCACGCGTCCGCGTCTAAGAGGGTTCCGGTCTGCGCAAAGCCCTGGGCGTTCAGGTCGGTGGCGATGGCCGCCCAGTCGAGGGCGGCCACGCGATCAGTCGTCTTCACGCTTTTCGCCTTCGATCAGCGCGCGTTTGCGCTCGATGCCCCAGGCGTAACCGGTGAGGCTGCCGTCGCGGCCGACCACCCGGTGACAGGGGATGGCGAGTGAGATGTTGTTGCGCGCGCAGGCGCCGGCGACCGCGCGCACCGCCTCGGGCCTGCCGATCTCCCGGGCGACGTCGGAATAGGTCCGCGTCTCGCCCACGGGGATCTCCTGCAGCGCTTTCCACACCTGGCGCTGGAACGCCGTTCCCTGGATATCCAGCGGCAGGTCGAGGCCCCGGCTTGGCATTTCCACATAGCGGGCGGCCTCTTCGACCCAGGCCTGCATGGCTTCGCCGGCCTCCGAGATGGATGCCTTGGGGAAGCGCGCCTTCAGGAGTTCGGGCGCCTCGGCCGGTGTCTCGGCGAAGACGATGGCACAGACGCCGCTTTCCGTGGCCGCGACCACCAGCCAGCCAAGCCGCGTCATGATCAGCGCATAGCCGATCTGCAAGCCCGTGCCGCCTTTCTTAAGCAGTGAGGGTTTCATGCCGAGCGTCTTGGCGCCGGATTCGTAAAACCGGCTTGCCGAGCCGTAGCCGGCGCCGTAGAGCGCGCCGGTAACGCTGGCGCCCGTGGCGATTTCGCCGCGGAAGCGTTCGACGCGCTTGGCTTCGAAATACTCCTTCGGCGTGAGGCCGGTGACCTGCTTGAAGAGGCGGTGGAAGTGAAAGGGACTGAGGCCCACTTCGGCGGCCAGCTCCACCAGGGTGACCGGTTCTTCCGCCGAGTCGAGGATGCCGCAGGCGGTCTCCACGGCTTTCACCTGCTCGGCGCCCATGGGCTCGCCCTTGGGCCGGCAGCGCTTGCAGGCGCGATAGCCCGCCGCCTCGGCCTCGTCGGGCACGGCGAAGAATTCGACATTCTCGCGCTTCGGCTGCTTGGCCGGGCAGGTCGGCCGGCAATAGATGCCGGTGGTCTTCACCGCCAGCACGAACGCGCCGTCGGCTTGCTCGTCACGCTCCACCGAGGCCTGCCAGCGGGCGTCGTCGGTCGCGTAGAGTTTTTCTTTCAAGACGGCCATGCCGTTTACGGTATGCATCTGAGGCTCCTGTTTCAATGACTGGGCCATATTTATTGAGAGCGGCGGGGCCATACACTCCGAAGCTTGCTGCCGAAGTTAAAAATCTTTGCATTGATGCGGTTGATTGCGCCAAGAGCGCCGATTAGGGTGCGCGTTAACCCCTGCCAAGAGGCCCACAGATGTCGCTGTTGTCGGATAATCTCGCCCGTATCAAACCCTCTCCTACCCTGGCGGTTTCGGCCAAGGCGGCCGAGCTGCGCGCCGCCGGCAAGAACGTCATCGGCCTTGGCGCCGGCGAGCCGGACTTCGATACGCCCGACCATATCAAGGAGGCGGCGGTCGAAGCGATGCGCGCGGGCCAGACCAAATATACCAAGGTCGACGGCACGCCCGAGGTAAAGGCGGCGATTCAGGAAAAATTCCGGCGCGAAAACAGCCTTGAGTACGCGCCCGATCAGATCACCGTCAATTGCGGCGGCAAGCACACCATCTTCAACACGATGATGGCGACCCTGAACCCCGGAGACGAAGTCATCATCCCACGGCCCTTCTGGGTGAGCTATCCGGATATCGTGCTGATCGCCGGCGGTGTGCCGGTCTTCGTCGATACCTCCATCGACACGGGCTTCAAGATGTCTCCGGCGGACCTTGAGGCAATGATCACGCCGAAGACGAAGTGGCTGATCTTCAACTCGCCGTCCAACCCCTCGGGCGCGGCCTACACAGCCGCCGAGATCAAGGCGCTGGCCGAGGTTCTGCTCAGGCATCCGCAGGTCCATGTGTTCACTGACGATATCTACGAGCACATCGTCTATGACGGATTCGGGTTCGCCACCGTGGCCGAGGTCGAGCCCGCGCTCTACGATCGCACCCTGACCATGAACGGCGTCGCAAAAGCTTATGCGATGACCGGCTGGCGTATCGGCTATGCGGGCGGGCCCAGGGAGATCATCAAGGCCATTGCGAAAGTGCAGTCGCAATCCACCTCCAACCCCTGCTCCATCAGCCAGGCGGCGACCGTGGCGGCGTTGACCGGGCCGCAAGACTTCATGGCCGAGCGCGCCGAGGTGTTCCGCACGCGCCGCGATCTCGTCGTCGACATGCTGAACGCGGCAGAAGGGCTGACCTGCCCGCTGCCCCAGGGCGCCTTCTACGTCTATCCGAGCTGCGCCGGGATGATCGGC
>JAKSBY010000650.1 GCA_022360855.1 Sphingomonadales bacterium
ATATTCTCGAGGAGACGCCTAGCGGCGGCGGGCGATAAGCCTACAGCAAACGATTTCTTTTAAAGTTATCGACTTTACTAAGGCATCATAAACCAATCTTGAAACAATCACGCTGTCATTGCGAGGAGCGTCAGCGACGCGGCAATCTCGTGACCTATTATTGCCATGCCTGTTTCCCCGCATTGTCATTCCCGCGAACGCGGGAATCCATGTTCGATGCCGGTCTGGATGCCCGTTTTCACGGGCATGACAGGAGGAAGGTGGAGCCCGGTGGCCGCGAGATTGCTTCGCTCCGCTCGCAATGATGGAGCAACCTGAATGTAAAACGTTTCAGCGCCCATGGGCGCGCAGGCTGTTCACCGTGAATTGCCGCGGCGACAGGCGCCCGTCCACCCTGCTCGACGCCGAGATCGTGGTGCAGTGGCGCGCTTGGAGGTCGATCATGGCGACCGCGGTCAGGATCGGCGCCCCAGTGCCCGCGTTTTGCAGATGGTGATGATCCGGGTGGGCGAAGGCGGCGATCCCGAGCTTCCAGAGCGTGCCCGCGCGGTCATAGATGTGGCCGAGTGCAATGGTCGCGGTCTGCGCGTCCACGTAGAACACGCGTTTGGAGAGCGGATGGCGCCGGTCCTTCGGCACGGCCTCCAGGATATCGGCGGGCCGCACCTGCCAGGTGACGGCGGGGAAGCAGCCGCCCTTGCCGGCGAATCCGACCCCCGCCCCGGCCGTCTCGTCGACGAAAAACGGCAGCAGCAGATCCCGCCGCCCCCGATAGGTCCACGTCATATCGACGATGCGGCCGTTATAGCCGAGGAAGTCCTCGATCATGATGTCCGAGCCGAGGAAGGCGTCGGTGGTCTGGCCCGATGCCAGCAGGCGAACACGGCGCTGGTTGGCGTGATACATCCAGCTCCGCTCGCGCGCGTGGTCGTCCGACAGACGGTGCACCAGAAGCTGCGTGCCGGCGATGTCCCGCGGTGCGGCAACGCGCAGGTAGAGTGCGCGAAAGATGCCCGAGGGGTTGGGTAGAATATCGGGGCCGGCCGAATCGAACAGCCGATGCCGGAACAGAAGGCTGGCCGCCTTCATGCGGATCGTGCGCTCGACCTTGCCCGAGGCCATGTCGATATAGCGCCAGACCATCGGCTCGATGGTGCCGCCGTCGCCGCCATAGGCGTGGCGGATGTTCCAGGCCAACTTCTCGCCGGCGCGCGAATCGTCAGCGGACAGGGCCTCAGCGAAGGGCCGGCCGGCGCGGTATCCGAGCAGGACTCCGGGCGCGTCGCCTAGGCTGACCGTCCCCGTGGCATCGATATAGGCGTCATGCGGGGCAAAGGACGCCGCCGCCGCAACGGTGACTTCGACCAGGCCGTCGGCGATCAACTTTGCCAGGACCGGATCGAGATGGTCCGCAGCCTCTGCCAGGTTGCCGGCCCGGACAGCAGTGCCCGGGGGCAGCGGATTGGTCCATTCGCGATCCAGCAGGAAGGTCTCCCGGACCGCCGGAGGCCAGTCGATGGCCTGCGCCGCCGGCACCAGAGCCGTCAGCGCGAGCAGTACCGCCCCGAGGCGGATCATCTCAACGATCTTCGACGGAAAAGGCGACGGACCCCAGGGTCTCCACCACGTTCCTGACGTGAACGCCGGGGGTGAGCGTCTGGGCCGCGGTGGCGCCGCCGGCCATGACCACCCAGCCGGGCTCGAGCGACGGGCCCGCCTCGGCCACGAGCCGGGAGGCGGCCGCCAGGGCGCGCGCCGGGTGGCCGAGAATGGCCGCCGACGAGCCGATCTGGATGGG
>JAKSBY010000621.1 GCA_022360855.1 Sphingomonadales bacterium
CGCATCAACAATATGCGCTTCATGAAGGAGCTTCTGCGCGAGGACGGCATCGTGGTCGGCCGTCTCGACAGCCGCTATACCGGCCGCGACTATGACGGCGCCGGCGAACGCTTTGACGGCGATCCCTCGGCCTACGGCATCGATGCCGCCTATACCGCCGCCGTGACTCACTATCTGACCAGTGAGTTGGGCGTGGAGATCACGCGCAAATACCAGGTGCTCTCCCGCGCGCCGGGGCGAAACTGGGACTGGACCTTGAACAAAAACCAGAACTGGCCCGCCTTCGTCAACGTGGCGCCCTTCGTCGGCCGCGCCATGCGCGAAAACAACGGCTTTCGCGTGCTCGTCGCCAATGGCTATTACGACCTGGCGACGCCCTTTTTCGCCACCGAGAACACGTTTGCAACCAACGGCATCGACCCGGATCGCGTCACGCTGACCTATTACGAGGCCGGCCACATGATGTATGTGCACCACCCGTCGCTGGAAAAGCTCGGAGACGACGTCAGGGCGTTCCTGACGGCCCAATGAGCTTGCCGGGGTTCATCAATCCCTGAGGGTCGAGCGCGGATTTGACCGCGCGCATCATGGCAACCGCGACCGGGTCCTTGAGGCGGAGGAATTCGTCGCGCTTGGCGCGGCCGATTCCGTGCTCGGCGGAGATCGAGCCGCCGAGGCCCACGACGATGTCGTGAATGACGCGGTTGAGCTCTTCCCAGTGGGCCAGATAGGCGTCGCGGTCCATGCCCTTGGGCTGGCTGAAGTTGAAATGGATGTTGCCGTCGCCGAGATGGCCGAAGGGCACGGGCCGGATACCGGGAATCAGTTTCTGCGCAGCGCGCGTCCCGGCCGCGATCAGCTCGGGGATGCGCGCGATGGCGACGGAAACGTCATGCTTGATGGAACCGCCCTCGGGCTTCTGCGCTTCCGACATGGCGTGGCGCAGTTTCCACAGCGCCGCGTGCTCGGCGTCGCTCTTGGCGACCACGCCGTCTGTCACGAGATCCGAGGCAAGCGCATCCGCGAGCGCGCCTTCCAGGACCTCGGCCAAATCAGACCCGGCGGCGGGTGACCCGACCTCGGCCAACACATACCAGGGCGACGCCTCGGCCAGGGGATCGCGGGTGCCGGGGATATGGGCCAGCACCATTTCCAAGCCGATGCGCGGCATGAGTTCGAGCGCCGTCAGGCGATCGCCGGAGGCCTCCCGCAAGTGGCCCAATAGCCGGACCGCGGCGGCCGGGTCGGGCACCGCCAGGAAGGCCGTAGCCCGGTCGCGTGTCGCGGGAAAGAGCTTCAGTACGGCCTTGGTGACGATACCCAAGGTTCCTTCGCTGCCGACTAAAAGCTGCTTGAGGTCGTAGCCTGTATTGTCTTTGTGCAGTGACGTCATGCCGTCGAATATGCGCCCGTCGGGCAGCACCGCCTCGAGCCCCAGCACCAGGGCACGCATGGAGCCGTATCTCAGCACGTTGACGCCGCCCGCATTGGTAGCGATCAGCCCGCCGATCTGCGTGGTTCCCTCGGACGCCAGGCTCAGGGGGAACAGCCGGTCGGCTTCGGCGGCAGCGTCTTGAACCGCGGCCAGGGTTGCCCCGGCCTCGACGGCCAGCGAGAAATCCTTGGCATCAACCGCGATGATCTTGTTCATGCGTGAAAGGTTGATCAGTAGTTGGTCGCTGCTTTCATGCGGAATTTGACCTGCCACAAGCCCCGTATTGCCGCCCTGCGGGACCATGGGTACGCCCGCCTCGGCGCAGATCTTGACCACCTCGACCAGCTCTTCCACCGAAGCAGGCATCACGATCAGAGGCGTCGCACCCACATAGCGCTCGCGCCATTCGGTCAGGAACGCCGCCTTGACCGTCGGGTCCTGAATCGCCCCCTTGGGCCCGACGGCCGCCTTGAGGGCGGCGATGACGCTCTCTGGAATGCTCATGTCGCACCCCGTGGCGCGGCGGCGCGGGTGAGCCGGTCGTTGATGGCGATGCCGAGGCCGGTTTCGGGGATTGGTGCCACGGCGATGGCGGTCGGGCGTTCGGCGTCGGCCTCGCGCATCAGGCGGAATAGGTTGGCCGCGGCTTCGACAAGATCGCCGCTCTCGCTCAGCGAGTCGTGGCCCAGCACCTCGCCGAAGCCGATCAGGAATTCGCCGTCGCGCGGTTCCGTGGCGTTCAGGCGTACCGGCGCGTCGGGCGCGTAGTGGCTCTGCATCTGACCGGGCGCTTCGATGGCGTGCTGGTGGCTGCGGAATTTGACGGTAAGACCGGTGACGTCGGTGAGCTGGCTTGCGGTGATGCTGCCGGGCCGCAGAAGCCAGAGCGCGTCTTCGCCGACCCCGACGATGGTGGATTCGATGCCCACGGGGCAGGGGCCGCCGTCGAGGATCAGATCCACCGCCCCGCCCAGGCTTTCCGCCACATGCGCCGCCGTGGTCGGGCTCAACGTGCCCGACCGGTTGGCCGACGGTGCGGCCAGCGGCAGGTTGGTTGCGGCCATCACCTCTCGCGCGATGACATGGGCCGGCAGCCGGACGGCCAGGGTCTCGAGGCCGGCCGAGGCCAGTTCCGAGACCGGGCAGTCGGTGCGCTTCTTGAGAACCAGTGTCAAGGGGCCGGGCCAGAAGGCCTCGATCAGGGCGTCAGCGGCGGGCGTCAGCTCGACGAGCCCGTCCGCGCCCGCGCGACCCAGCACATGGACGATCAGCGGATTAAAGGACGGCCGGCCCTTGGCCTCGAAGATGCGCGCCACGGCAAGATCGCTGGTGGCGTCGCCGGCGAGCCCGTAGACCGTCTCCGTCGGCATGGCGACAAGCCCGCCCGACCGCAGGATGCGGCCTGCTTCGGCGACCGCGTCAAGCCCGGCCGGCCGCACGATGGCTCGGCGATTCTTTTTCATCGCACCCTGCTTGTTCCCACAGTAAGTGAGCGGTAATTTGGCCCCCTTATTAGCCGAAACCGGCCAGCGAGAGAAAGGCCCGCGCCATGAGCGACTATTCCGCGCCCACCAAAGACATGCGTTTCGTGCTGACCCACATCGCCGGGCTCGAGGAGCTGGCGAGCTTCGAGGCGTATCAGGAAGCGACGCCGGATCTGGTGGATGCGGTCCTGGAGGAGGCGGGCAAGCTGGCGCGCGACGTGATCGCGCCGCTTAACACGGTCGGCGATACCCAGGGCAGTGTGTTGGCCGATGGCACGGTGAAGACGCCGGACGGCTTCAAAGAGGCCTATCGGCAATATGTCGAGGGCGGCTGGAACGGGCTCGCCTTCGACCCGGGCTTTGGGGGCCAGGGGCTGCCCTTTGTGCTGGGCCTCGCGGTGCAAGAGGCGATCACCTCGGCCAATATGTCTTTTTCGCTCTGCCCTATGCTGAATGTCGGCGCGGTCGAGGCCGTGACCGCGCATGGCTCGGACGCGCTCAAGGCCACCTATCTCGAAAAGATGATCGCCGGCGAATGGACCGGCACCATGAACCTGACCGAGCCGCAGGCGGGCTCGGACGTTGGC
>JAKSBY010000098.1 GCA_022360855.1 Sphingomonadales bacterium
CCGATCGATACCGACACGATCATCGAATCGGTCGAGAAGACGGGCCGCTGCGTCATTGTTCAGGAAGCCCCGCGCGCCGGCGGCATCGCCTCGGAAATCGCGGCGGAGCTTGCGGAAAACGCCATGCTGTCGCTGGTCGCGCCCGTCGGCCGGGTCGCCGGATACGATACGATCATGCCCTATGCGGCGATGGAAAAGCTCTACATGCCGACGCCTGAGCGCGTCATCGCGGAGGTCAAGCGGGTCATGCGCTACTCATGACCGTCTTTCGATTACCCGATCTCGGCGAGGGCCTGCAGGACGCGGAAATCGTCCGCTGGCTGGTAAAGGAGGGCGATGTCATCGAAACCGACGCGCCGATGGTCGAAGTCTCGACCGACAAGGCGGTGGTCGAGGTGCCCTCGCCATATTCGGGCAAGGTTGCTAAACTGCATGGCGGGGAGGGTGATGTTATCGCCGTCGGCGCGCCATTGATCACCTTTGAGGTAGACGGCGGCGAAATACCGAGCGATGATCTGGCAGACATCGAGACGGGCGCCGCTTCGGGTGATGATGCTCATGTCGCAAAAACCAGAGAGGGGGAGCATTCCGCGCAGGCGGAATCCCGGGGCGGCGCCCATACCTTTCTGCTTCCTGATCTTGGCGAGGGCCTCGCCGAAGCCGAAATCGTAAGCTGGCTGGTCGCCGTCGGCGACGAGATCGAACGTGATTCCCCCATGGTCGAGGTTTCGACCGACAAGGCGGTGGTCGAGGTGCCGGCGCCGTTTTCGGGCCAGGTCGTCAAGCTCTATGCGGAGGCCGGCGAGGTCGTCAAAACCGGCGCGCCCCTGATCGATATCGAGACGGAAGACGCCGACGCCGGCCAGCGGCTCGGTGGCGCGCGTAAGGACTCCGGCGGCATCGTCGGTGAGCTGAAGACCGGCGAATCGGTCGCCGGCGAGGCGGCCGTCGCGGTCGGCGCGGTGAGCGCCTCGGCCTCCGCGCGGGCCCTGGCCCGGCGGCTCAAGGTGGACCTGGCAGCGGTGTCCGCCTCGGGGGCGGATGGCGTCGTCACCTTGAAGGACGTGCGCGCCTTTGCCGAAAATGGCCTCTCGGCGGCGGTGACGCGCGATGGCGGGCCGCCGAAGATCGGTCCTGCGGCCCGGGCGAAAGCCAAAGAGCTTGCCATCGATCCCGCCGACATTACCGGTACGGGGCCGCGCAATGTCATTACCCGCGACGACATCCTGAATGCGGCCGAGGCGGGCCGCAGGCGCACCGAACGCGCCGAGGCGCCGGAAGTCGGCTGGGCCAAGGGCGTGAAAGCCGCACCCAAGGTCCGCGCCCTGGCACGCGAGCTCGGGGTCGATCTCTTCGCCATCACGCCGACCGGCCATCAGGGCAACGTGACATTGGATGACGTACGCGAGGCGGCGGGTGCCGCGGCTAAAGTCCGGCAGCGCAGCCGCGCGCGTCCGCCGGACCGCCGGCGCGAGGTGACGGGTGAGCCGGTGCGCCTGACCGGCTCCCGCCGGATCATGGCCCAGGCCATGGCGCGCGCCAACGCCGAGGTCACCAACACCTCGATCTTCGACGAAGTCGATATCGGCGACTGGCCGCAAAAGAGCGACATCACCATGCGCCTGATCCGCGCAATCGTCACCGCCGCCCGGGCCGAGCCGGCGCTCAATGCCTGGTTCGACGGCACCGACGAGACGCTGACCATGCACCGCGAGGTCCACCTCGGCGTCGCGGTCGATTCCGAGCGCGGGCTCTTCGTGCCGGTGATCCGGAACGCCAGTGAAATCGGCGCCGGAGCGGCCCGCAGGGAGCTGGACCGGCTGCGCGCCGCTATCGAGGACCAGACGATCAAGAGCGCCGAAATGCGCGGGGCGACGCTAACGCTCTCCAACTTCGGCATGATCGCCGGGCTTTACGGCACAACCATCGTTTCCCCGCCCGAGGTCGCTATCGTCGGTATCGGTCGGATGTTCCGCAAGCTCGTGATGCACGAGGCCGGCATCGAGAACCGCCGCCATCTGCCGCTTTCGCTCAGCTTCGACCACCGCGCGGTGACCGGCGGCGAAGCCGCGCGCTTCCTGGCCGCCGCGATCGACGATCTCGGCTTGCCGGAATAGCCGCCGTTTTCTGACCGAGAGTGCTACCTCGCTGCTTTGAGGGCTGTTTCGGAGGCTTCGAGGCTGCTCCATTTGCGCAGCAGCCTGTCGAGGTCGGCCTTCTCGATCGGCTTGCTGAGATATTCGTCAAATCCCATTGCCAAA
>JAKSBY010000253.1 GCA_022360855.1 Sphingomonadales bacterium
GATCGCCGCCTGGGGCGCCGTCCACGACCCCGACACCGCGGCCCCGCCGGACTTCGCCGAACGCTTCTTCGCCGACCGCGCGGGCGTGACGGCGGAATATTTGGACCGCCTGCGGCAAAGGACGGCTGAATGAAGCCCATTACCAAGGTCTGGGTCAGATATGTCCTGGGGCTGCTCGCGGTCATCCCGATCATGGCGCCCGTCATCTACGTCGTCGCTCAACTTGCCGACTATATCGCCTTGGCCTACGAACCGGGATTCGTCCGCTGGGCGCTGAAATTTCTTCTGGCTGCCGTAGCCATCGGCCTGACGGTCACACTCATGAGCCGGTTCTCCGGCAAGGCGTACCGGGAAATCCAGGAGCACAAGACCAAGTGGCGGCGCTGACGGCGGCGCATCGGGCGTGGTTGGAAGTGCTAGGCCCCGGCCGACCAAGGATCAATCAAGGCGAGGCCAATACCCTGGAAATCCCTGACGTTGCGGGTCGCCAACGCCGCATCCTGCAGTTTGCAGATGGCCGCGATCATCATATCAGCAGCGCTGGCAGGTTGGCCCTGCGCCTCGCGCAGCTGGCGCAGCCGTCCGCTTAGCCGCGCGGACTGCTCTTCGAGCGGCAGAACGGTAAAGTCGAAACCCGGGCCGGTCAGGGCGCCGAAACGATCCTCCAGATCCTTGCGGCGCCTCCCGTCAGGCAAACGCGCCAGCCCGTATTCGATTTCGGAGACCGTGATGACCGTCGTGACCAGCCGATCGTCCCCGCAGGCGCCGAGCCAGCGCTCAACTTCAGGCGCCGGCGCGGGCCTCATGAGCTCCGACAGCACGTTGGTGTCGAGAACGATCACGCGTTAATCGAAGTGCGGCTGTACACGCGGGTCGTCGCGGCTGGGCAATTCCATATCAACACCATGCTTTTCGCCGAAGAGTTCCCGCGACAGCTTCAGGAGCTCCGGCCCCGTAACGCCGCCGACAGCACTGCGCAGGATGGTACGCACCTCTTCCTCCATGGAATGACCGGCCCTGGCCGCGCGAACGCGCAGGCGTTCCTTCACTTCGTCTTCCAGATTGCGAATCGTCAAAACGGCCATGGCGAGTTCCTCCGATTCGAAGAACATAGCAGCACTGACAATCGACTTCAATGCTGTCAATGCTATCAATATATAGGCAATGCGGTTGAAACCACGCCAGAAAATAACTAACTTAAGTAAGTACTAAATTTGAGATGAAATGATGGACGCGAAGAGAAGAACCATGCTTGAAGAAGCAGCCGGCCGGGGCAAATATGCGCCCCTTTACAGATTCCTGAAAACACAGGATCGAAATGAGATTCCCGCCAGCTTTGCGGAGATTGAATTCGTCCTGGGTTTTGAGTTACCGGATAGCGCCCGCATTCACCGTCCCTGGTGGGCCAATCAAGGGGAAAACGGGGGACACTCGCACGCTCTTTCCTGGCAAATGGCGGGCTGGAAGACGTCGCAGGTTGACCTAGCGGAAGAAAAGCTGGTCTTCATCCGCCAGCGCTCTTAATTCCACGATAAATTTTCTCCTACCCGAACGCCTCCTCCCAGCTTCCCTGGGTGGCGGCTTTGGAGTATTCGGTCGCGCGGTTTTCGAAGAAGTTGGTGTGCTCGACGGCGTTCAGCATGGTGTCGAGCCAGGGGAGCGGGTTCTCGGCGACGCGGTAGATGGGCTGCAGGTCGAGCTGCAGGAGCCGGCGGTCGGCGATGTAGCGGATATACTGCTTGACCTCCTCGGCGGTCAGGCCCTCGACCGGGCCCATTTCGAAGGCGAGGTCGATGAAGGCGTCTTCGTGGGCCACGATGGTCTGGCACGCCTTGTAGAGCTCGCGCTGCAAATCCTCGTCCCAGATCTCCCGGTTCTCGGCTATGAAGGCGCGGAACAGCTTGACGATGCTCTCGCAATGCAGACTCTCGTCGCGCACCGACCAGGAGACGATCTGGCCCATGCCCTTCATCTTGTTGACCCGCGGGAAGTTCAAGAGCATCGCGAACGACGCGAAAAGCTGCAGCCCCTCGGTAAAGGCGCCGAACACGGCCAGGGTCAGCGCGATATCGCGGGGCGAATCCACGTTGAAGCCCTGCATGTAGTCGTATTTGTCCTTCAGCTCCTTGTAGCGGAGGAAGGCGGAATACTCGGCCTCGGGCATGCCGATGGTGTCCAACAGGTGGCTGTAGGCGGCGATGTGGATGGTCTCCATGTTGGAGAAGGCCGACAGCATCATCTGCACCTCGGTCGGCTTGAAGACCTGCGCATAGTGCTTCATGTAGCAGTTGTTCACCTCGATGTCGGACTGGGTGAAGAAGCGGAAGATCTGCGTCAGGAGGTTGCGCTCCTCGTCCGTCAGCTTGTTGCGCCAGTCCTTCACATCGTCGGCCAGCGGCACCTCCTCGGGCAGCCAGTGCACCCGCTGCTGGGTCAACCAGGCCTCATAGGCCCAAGGATAGCGAAACGGCTTGTAGACGACGCGTTCTTCGAGAAGGGACATAAAAAATCGCTCACCTGATCAAATAGATCACCCTCACCCTCCCGCTTCGCGGGTCCCTCCCTCTCCCTTCAAGGGAGAGGGCCGGGGTGAGGGTGCGCCCGGCCTATTGGCAGGCCAAGCATTCTTCGTAATTGTTGCTCTCGTCGTTAGCCACCGCGGCCAGCGGCAGCTGGATTTCGCCGGGTACGGTCTCGCCGTGGCCGTTGGAGTCGCCGTCGCCGTTCATCGCCGCGCCGTCATTCGCAGCCTCAATGGAGGAGACGACCTCGGCCCGCTGGATCGATTTTGAGCGGCAGTAATACAGGCTCTTGAGGCCTTTCTGCCAGGCCTGGAAATGGATCCCGTGCAGGTCGCGCTTGTGGATGTCGGCGGGGATGAAGACATTCACCGACTGCGCCTGGCAGACATGCGGCGCCCGGTCGGCGGCATGCTCCACGACCCAGCGCTGGTCGATCTCGAAGGCGGTCTTGAACACATCCTTCTCATGGGCCGAGAGGAAGTCGAGATGCTGCACCGAGCCCTCGCGGGTGGTGATGGAGCTCCACACCTTCTCCGTATTCTCCCCTTTCTCGGCCAGCAGCTTCTCCAGCGCCGGATTACGCACGTTGAAGGAGCCGGAGAGCGTTTTGTGCACGAAGGAATTGCCGGCCACTGGCTCGATACCTGGGCTGGCGCCGCCGCAAATGGTCGAGATCGAAGCCGTCGGTGCGATCGCCATCTTGTTCGAGAAACGCTCTTCGATGCCGTAGTCGGCGGCATCCGGGCAGGCGCCGCGCTCCTTGGCCAGGGCCTGCGACGCAGCATCGGCGTGGCTTCGGATGTGCGTGAACATCTTCTTGTTCCACACCTTGGCCATGACTGATTCCCAGGGAATCGAATTAGCCATCAGGAAGGAGTGGAAGCCCATGACGCCGAGGCCCACCGAGCGCTCGCGCATCGCCGAATAGCGGGCCTTTGCCATCTCCTCCGGCGCGCGCTCGATGAAATCCTCGAGCACGTTGTCGAGGAAGCGCATGACGTCCTCGATAAAGAGCGGGTCTTTGCTCCAGGCGTGGAAATGCTCCAGGTTGAGCGAAGACAGACAGCAGACCGCCGTGCGCGCCTTGCCGAGATGGTCGATGCCCGTGGGCAGGGTGATCTCCGAACACAGGTTGGAGGTCTTCACCGTCAAGCCGGCCAGTTTGTGATGCTCGGGGATCTGCCGGTTCACCGTATCTGAGAAGATCAGATAGGGCTCGCCGGTCTCGACCCGGGCGGTCAGGAGCCGGATCCACAAAGAGCGCGCGGGGAGCGTGCGAACAGCATGGCCGTCTTTGGGGCTTAGGAGCGGCCATTCTTCGTCACGCTCCACCGCGCGCATAAAGGCGTCGGGGACAAGGACGCCATGATGGAGATTAGGGGTCCTGCGGTTGGGGTCGCCGCCGGTCGGCCGCCGGATCTCGATGAATTCCTCGATCTCCGGATGGTTGATCGGCAGATAGACGGCGGCGGAGCCGCGCCTGAGGGACCCCTGGCTAATCGCTAAGGTCATCGAATCCATCACACGGATGAACGGGATGATGCCGGAGGTCTTGCCGTTATGGCCCACCTTCTCGCCGATGGACCTGAGATTGCCCCAATAGCTGCCGATGCCACCACCCTTGGCGGCGAGCCAGACATTCTGGGTCCAAAGCCCCACGATGGAATCCAGGCTGTCATCGGCTTCATTGAGGAAGCAGGAAATGGGCAAGCCGCGGCTGGTGCCGCCGTTGGACAGAACCGGCGTCGCCGGCATAAACCACAGCTTGGAAATATAGTCGTAAAGGCGCCCGGCATGGGCGGCATCGTCGCCATAGTAGCTGGCCACGCGGGCGAACAGATCCTGATAGGATTCGCCCGGCAGGAGATAGCGGTCCTCTAGTGTTTGTTTGCCGAATTCCGTGAGGAGCTTGTCTCTCGTTCGATCGATCTCAACCGCGCCACCCCGCTCGAAATGCGTGACTTCAAACACCGTCAGGAACCTCCCCTCTCAACCGTTACAACCCCACCGCAGCGGCGATATTCTGCCTTTCTCGCGGTTTGGCGAGGGGGTTCAAGCAGACTCCGAGTCCCTGACCGCCAGGGCGGCTGACGCAGCTCGGGCGTTCCCGGAATTCGAGAAACCGGGCTAAGGACTTGAAATTGCTAGGTTTGCGGCGCTTACGCGAACCGGACCACCTCACCTGACGCGCAGTGTATGCAGAGAAGACGGTTTGGTCAAGATGCTGTGTGTCGCTTTTTTGACACCCCCAACATCTTGTGGATAAATCAGCGCGCAGCATGTGGAAAAACTGTGGAAAAC
>JAKSBY010000174.1 GCA_022360855.1 Sphingomonadales bacterium
GCGATCGACCGGGGCGAGGGCCGCCTCGTCGCAGACCGCCTCGAAGTGTTCCCGGATCGCCGCGATCAGCCTTCTGCAAATGCCGGTCGCTTCCCCGGCCGTGAGCAGATATTTCGGCGCGGTGGCGAGGCAGAGCGACAGCGTGCTGCGCCGTTCGGCGCGGTTTATCCGCATGGCCTGCGACGCTTCCCGGCCGGTGCGGGGCTGCGGGCAGATGTCGTAGGCCGGTGTCAGGGTCAGCAGCCGCCCGTCCCAGAAGGCGGCGTGGTTGCGGGCGTGGTCGTCGCTGTTGCCGACGAGAATGTTGAACACCAGACGGCCGAACAGCTCCTTCAAGGTCCGTTTGGGGTCGGTGAAACGGCGGCGGACGATATCGGCGAACTCTTCGTAGCTGGCATGGGCGGCCATGCGCTCATCCAGGCCGAACAGGGTCAGGGCCGATACCATGGCGCGCCGTGTCCAGCCCGCGCTGGTCGAGTTGCGGTCAAAGCGCGCGACCAGAAGGACATCTTTGTTCATCGCCTGCGTGAGGGCGACGGGCGCCGCGTCGAGCCCGGCCATACTGGCCAGGCGCATGGCGACGAATTCCGCCTTGACGACATTGTAGGTGTCGCTGGAGGACGAGAATTTGGCGACATATTTGCGCCGGCCGTCGGCGACCAGTGTTTTCGGGCGCGCGCCGCCGATGGCGGTGCCGTGTTGCAGGGCTTCGGCAAGCTCCGGCGTCAGGGGCCGGCCTTTCTCCACATGCTCGGCGGACTGCGCCAAAAGATCGAGGGACGTA
Organism: Sphingomonadales bacterium; assembly: GCA_022360855.1. GTDB lineage: Bacteria > Pseudomonadota > Alphaproteobacteria > Sphingomonadales > JAKSBY01 > JAKSBY01. The sequence continues at coordinate 785 of JAKSBY010000174.1, forward strand.
GTGTCGCTGCCGCGCGGCACATAGTCCGTGGCCGAAGCCTGAAAATCGAGGGCACCCGCCCGGTCGGAGCCGGATTCCAACAGGAAGGTCAGTTCGCCCAGGTTCACCGCGTCCGCGTCGCGTCCCGTGGCGCCCGTCAGCCGATTGATAATGACCCGCCGCCCCCACGCGTCGGGAGCGGCGTCGCGTAACGCGTTTGCCATGGCGAGGGGCGCCGCCGGTTTGATGGCGCCGGGCGCAAGAGGCAGTTCGGGATCGTAGATGGCGATGGCATCGTCGCGTGCGAGATAAGACCGGCCGTAATTGAAGATCAGCGTCTCTCCGTCCGCCACGATCCGCCCGGCGACAATCGGCTTCGTCGCCCCCGGCAGCCAAATCCAGACAAAAGCGTTTTGCGGCGCGCCGGCATCAGAGGTCCCGGCATCAGAAATCATCGTCGACCTTTATGCGGCTTTTCCGGATCGACCGCGGCAGAAGCGCGATCTTGTCGCCCATGCGATCGATTTGCGGCGCCAGGCTACTCGCTTCGGGCACGAAGAGCGGCACGCCGGCGATAACGGCCGCCTCGAAGACAAGCCCGATCGCGACATGAGGGTCGCCCTTTTCGATCTTTTGTACCGTGCTGCGCGCAATACCGGCCCGTTCCGCCAGCTCCGTCTCGGCCATGGAGCGGGACTTGCGGCCGAGCTTGATCTGCGCGCCGAGCAGCACCAGCGCTTCTTCGGTCAGGCGTGTATAGCTCCGTGGGGTTTTCATCAGACATGCTTATAAATGACCGTTATTACAATCATAAAAGATTTTAAGACCGTGATAACAGTCATTTATACCCGATGAGCAAGAATGTCAATCAAGTGACCGCGACAGCGGTGTCGAGGCTTGGCCCGGTGCCACCAAACGCGAACGATTCGAACCTGCGGCCGGGTATTCCCTCAGAACGGTGCGTTGAGTTCGGCTCGGATGGCGAGGGTTAGGGCGTTTGAGAGGGTTGGGTCGGTGCCGGGGTTGACGATGTATTGGA
>JAKSBY010000783.1 GCA_022360855.1 Sphingomonadales bacterium
ACTTCGATTTCCGCCGGAATGTCCGCGGCGTCGTAGGCACGGCGCAGGATATTCTTTGCTTCCGGATTGTTTTCGTCATCGTTGGCAGCCACCGCGTGCAACATGGCTGCCCGGGTCTGGGGAATCAGCAGGTGCGGGCTGTCATCATTTCCGGTGGCCAGACCACCACCATGGAAGGTGGCGCCGGCGGCAAAGCGATCGGGCACCGCGGCCACGGTACGCATAACCATGGGTCCGCCCATGCAATAACCGGTGGTGCCAAGGCCGCGGGAGGTATCCACTTCGTCCTGTTGATCCAGCCAGGCGGCAAAGGCGCGGGCATCGGTGAAATGGGTTTCCGCATTCAGTTGCCGTGCCAGGGGCAGGACCTTGTTGCGGGTTTCGGGATTGCCGAAGCTTTCCCCCACTTCCACCACCGGGGAACGGGCGCTGCGGTAAAACGGATTCACCGTTAACACTGAGTAGCCGGACTGGGCCAGGCGCCGGCTCATGGTGCGGAAGGCCGGACGCAGGCCGAGAATATCCGGCCACACCAGCACGCCGGCGTGGGCGCCGGTGGACGGGTACGCGAAATTGCAATCGGCAACACCGTCGGGGGTGCGGATCTCCACATCTCTTTCGCTAACCGACTGGGCATTGGCTACGGCCGGCAACATAGCTGCGAGACCGGCGGTAGCTGACATCTTGTTGAATTTGCGCCGAGTGATGCTGCCGTTATTGCGCAGGTATTCCTCGGCCTGTTGTTGGGTCAGTTCGTCACACATGGATCAGCTCCTGGGCTCTTGTCGTTTTACCGGGTTTTACCCGAATCACCGGGCAATAGCCAGTTCGGCATTACTACGGTCGGTGGAGTTTGGGGTATAGTCGGTAGAACGATAAGAACAAGAGCAGAACCACCATGGCGAAAATCTCCCGACGCACACTTCTCAAGAGCGCAGGCACAATTAGCCTGGCGGGCTTCCCGTTTATCGCGCGGGCGCAAGGCACCCGGGTCAGCACCGTGGCCGGCACCGGCATCGGCGGATTCCAGACCGAGGCCCTGGGCGGGAGCATTGCTACGGTGTCCCAGATCAACAATCCCTACGGCATCGTGCCGGGACCGGACCGGGCGCTGTATTTCTGTGAGGTGGATTCGGGGCGCATCCGCCGCCTTGACGTGGTGAACAACCGCC
>JAKSBY010000545.1 GCA_022360855.1 Sphingomonadales bacterium
CCCGCCGGCGGCACTGGAGCGGCTTGAACGCCTGACCGGCGCCGAAAGCGCCGATGGCGTTCTCCTTGTGGGCGGCGTGCCGGTGCGCATCGAGCACGACCCGGCCTTCCCGATGCCGCTTCCCAAGGAATTGATCCTCAACACCGACGATCCCGACGCCGATGAGCAAAGGCTCGACCCCGCTCTTACCGGCGGGGCACTGATCACGCTCAAAAGAGCGGGCGCCGAATAGCGCCTCCTCCCCTATTGCCCGTAAGGCGTGCCGTCTTTCGGGAAGGCCTGGATCAGGCCGAACAGATGCGGGACCATTTGCGCAGCGCTCGTATTCGGCGGAAAATCATAGAGCGAGCTCAAGATGACCATGACGAGATCGCGCTCCGGGAAAGCGAAGGCAAACTGCGTGCCGACGCCTGAATGGCCGAAAACATCCTCACCGAGAGAGGTGAAAGCGGTTTGGACTTGCGCGCCGTATTGAACGTCGCGCTCGCCAACCGAAGCCCTGGCGTTGGGCGTGGTACGGGACCAGTCGACCCAGCCCTTAGGCAGGATTCGCGCGCCGTCCCACATCCCGTCGCGCAGATACAGATACGTCAAGCGCGCCAGATCCTGTCCGCTGATATAGGAGTACATGCCCGCCTGCGGACTGCCCGCAAGGTCGAATTCGAGCACATATGAGGTGATGCCCAGAGGCTTCGCGATTTCCTGCCCGAAAAGCGCCAGATAGGCGTCCTTCCCGCCGGCCTTCCTCATCATTTGACGGGCCAGAAGCGTCGACGTGCCTGACGAGTATTCCTGCACCTCGCCCGGCGTGTAGTCCAGCGGCTGGCGCGCCACATAGGCGGCGACGTCGCTATAGCCTTCCCCGAAATAGCCGCGGAATGCGTTCGAATTCGGGTTCATATACTCTTCGTCCCATCTCAGGCCGGAGCGCATCTGCAGGAGATGCTCGAAGGTAATGGCCTGGCGCGGGTCGCCCGGCGCGCGCCATTCGGGCGCGCCCGCCGGCTCGGTAACGTCCAGCATACCGCGCCGCGTCATGACGCCGGCAACCGCGTTATTGAAGAATTTCGCGATGGAGCCGGTGTAAAGCGGCGTGCCGGCAGTGACGCCTTCGCCGTAGCGCTCGACAACGATTTGCCCGCGATGAACGAGTATGAGGGCGTTCACCCGCCCCTGCACCACGCTCTCGGGCGACGCCAGGGCGTCTACCGCCGCCATGAGTTGTTCTTTCGCCACATCATCGCCAGGTTCGGCCCGTGGCCATGCGCGCACCGGCCAGGCAAGGCCGTCGGGATGGGCAGAGGACGCCAGCGAGGAGACGGGAAGCCGTCCGATACCCGAAACCTCGCCGCCATACCCGTCCGCCACGGCAACAACCGGACAAGCCATTCCAGCAAGGCCCAAGGCCACGAGGAGGTGTTTTTTCAACATGGTCATTCTCCCTCTTCGCTCGCTCTAAAATTCGATCATGCAGCCGGGATTGGCATTCGCGTAGACGGACCGGCTCAGGACGACGCCGTCATAGACAAACGACACCGCGCCGCTGCGCTCACCGGGCGCGCCATCGATGACAAATTCACCATTGTCGCGGAACGGAAAGTCGATATGCCCACGGTCGGGGCGCTTGTCGATCTGTCGGGCCGCAAAGGCGCTCGGCTTGCCGGCGAACAGGCGCCAGATGCTGGTATCCGTGGACGTGCACCACTGGGTGCCGCGACGCATGACAAAAAGGCAGGAGCACACGCTTTTTGTCATCATGCGCGCCAACGCCAGCTTGTCATACGCATCGGCTGGCTGAAGTTTCTCCGGCTCCCTGGCGTTCTCATCCGCAAAGGACGCCGCTCCGGCGCCGGCCAGCGCCAGCCCCAGAAGCGCGGCCGCGGCCCAATTCCATTTCGGCATAGTCGTTCCTCTTTCAGCACGTCTGCTCTGAAAGATATCGCCATATGGAGGCTGGCAAACCCAAGTGTCGCTTATAATGAGTATAATCCGACGCGCCCGGCCGGCGAGGGGCGCCCCATAATAAAACGGTATTCACGCTATAAGGACAATGGATTGGCAGGGCCGCCAGCATAGGTCGTATCTGGGTGAGTTCCCAATAACGGACCCAGTACACAGCTTAACCTATGAACACAGAGACCACCCCGGGGGCACCTCGCCTGTTGAATGACGATATTGTTTTCGCCGATGCGTATGAAGATGCGCGGGCCTCCTTCCTGATGCTCAGCGAAGGCGCCGGCGCTGCAACTCAATCCCACCGCCACCCTACGGCCGTCGGCATCGACGGCGCCCCGTTGTTCGTGGACACCGCCTATTTCGGCCCCCGAGACGCGCGCAAGGTTCTCCTCTCTCTTTCCGGCGTCCATGGCCAGGAGTTTTATGCCGGCTCCGCCGCACAACGGCGCTGGATTCGCTCGGAGCGCTGGCGCGAGGTTCCAGACGACCTCGGCATTCTATTCGTACACGCCCTCAACCCGTTCGGCTGCGCCTGGTTCTCGCGCACCACGGAGAACAATGTCGACCTGAATCGCAACTTCATCGATCACACCAAGCCTCATCAGAAAAACCCGACATATGGAGAGCTCATTCCGCTGCTCAAACTCGGCGCTCCCAGCGAGAAGGCCTTCGCCGATTTTGAAAAGAAAATGAAAGGCCTGGAGGAGAGCATCGGCGTCGAAAAATTCAGGCGCGCCGTTATGCGGGGACAATACGAACACCCGGAAGCGACGGCCTATGGCGGGGTTAAGCCCGAATGGTCCAATACGCTGCTGAGGAGAATCGTCACAGAACATCTCGGCACGGCGCAATTCGTCGGCTTGATCGATTGGCACACCGGCATCGGCCCGACCGACGGAACCTTCATCGTCTGCTTTCATAATCCCGGCGAACCGGCATTCGATCACGTGTGCGATTGGTGGGGCAAAAGCAACGTGGAGAAGAGCCTCAGCAGTTTCGGCGAGTTCGAGTTTCGGCCTGACTTTTCGGGCCTCGCTTTTCAGGGCGTGCGCGAGAGCCTTCCGAACGCCGAGGTCATCGGTGCCGTTATCGAATTCGGAACCTATTCGCCGGAAGAGGTCTCGCGAGCCATTCTGGTGGACCTTTGGCTGCGCTTCGATTGCCCGGACCCCGCGGGAGAGGATGCCGCCTACTGGTGCGCCTACATGATGGAGCGTCTATGGCCGCAGTCGCCGGACTGGCGCAACAACTGTCTGCGGCTCAGCGACGACCTCTATTCGAGGACCGTCGCCGGGCTGGCGGCCCTTTAAGGCGCAATATTCGGAATGGAGTGCGAAGATGGCCGCTACGAGACTCCTTGATCGCGGCGCGGAGCGGTTCCCGGACGCATTGCTGTTCGACGACGAGACCTTGCGCATGACCTACCGGCAGGCGCGCGCTTTCACCGTCCGCCTGGCCAACGCTCTGGCCGAAGCCGGCGGCGCCAAGGGCGATCATTTTCTGCTGCTCGGCGCAAATGACCCGCAACTCTATTTGGCGCTCATGGGCTGCTGGCGCGCCGGCATGGTCTCTCTCGGAATCAACGCCAAGGACGCGATCGAGGATCAGGTGGCGATGACGAAAACGCGCGGCGTCGCCTGGATCTTTTATCACAGCGATTTCGCCGAAAACGCGGCCCGCATCCGGGCGGCCGTGCCAGGCGTCAAGGGCGCCATCTGCGTTAACGCCTTCCACGGCGACGACCCGCGCATGGAAGAGTTCACCGCAGGCCATCGCGAAGACAAGGGCGGCGTGCTTTTGGGACCAGACGACCTCCTGGCGCTGTCCAACAGTGGCGGCACCACCGGCACCCCGAAAAGCGTGGCCGTTTCCGTGCGCGCCTTCCGAACGATGATCGCCTCGTTCATGACCGAGATGACCTATACCGAACCGCCGGTCTATCTCGCCGCCGCACCACTGACCCATGCCGCCGGAGGACTGTCATATCCCATGCTACCGCTGGGCGGGCGGTTCGTGCTGCTGCCCAAGCCCGAGCCGGAACTCATCATGCAAACGATCGAACGGGAGCGGGTGACCACGGTCTTCCTGCCGCCGACCTTGATCTACATGATGCTGGCGCACCCAAATGTGCGCCGCTACGACTATTCGTCCCTGCGCTATCTGGTCTACGCTGCCTCGCCGATGACACCGGAAAAGATCGAGGAAGCGATGGACGTGTTCGGGCCGGTCATCGCGCAGACCTACGGCCAGGCGGAAGCCCCGATGATCTGCACCTACATGGACCCGAGCGACTATCAGGCCGCCCTTGAGACAGCAAACACGAAGGTCTTCTCCAGCTGCGGGCGGGCGACGGTCTACACGGATATCGCAATCATGAACGAAGCTGGTGAGCTATTGCCAGACGGCGAAATCGGCGAGCTGGTCGTGCGCGGCGATATCGTCATGACCGGATATCAGGATAATGACGACGCAACCGCCGAAAGCCGGCGTTTTGGCTGGCATCATACGGGTGACGTCGGGTACCGCGACGAAGACGGCTTCTACTATCTGGTAGACCGCACCCGGGACATGATCATTTCCGGCGGGTTCAATGTTTATCCCTCGGAGATCGAGCGGGTCATTCTCAGGCACCAGGCCGTCCAGGATTGTGCCGTTGTCGGCGTGCCGGACGAAAAATGGGGAGAGGCCGTCAAGGCCGTGCTGGAGCTGCGTCCGGGCGCCGCGGTAGAGGAAGCGGAGATCATCGCCCTTTGCAAATCGGAGCTTGGCGGCATGAAATCTCCGAAAAGCGTCGAGATATGGTCGGAGCTGCCCAAAAGCCCGGTCGGGAAGATTCTGAAACGCAAGGTTCGGGAGCGGTTCTGGAAAGGCAAGTCCAGGGACATTGGCTGACCTTGGCCCATGGTTCTAAAAGTCGGCGTACTCGAAATCCTCCGGCCGCTTCTTCTTCGTAACGACGACGCCGTTGCTGATGACGGACCGCATCCAACCATGTGCGGCGTCCTTGTCGTAGGTGGGGCTCCAGACCATGGCCATTTTGATGGGTTCGATCGACATCGGCGGGTTCACGATCTTTACCGGCACCCGCCCCTCTACGGTCAACGCCATGTTCTCGGGAACCAGCGACAGATAGTTCGAATAGGCAACGATCATGATGGCGATATAGATGTGCGGCGTGAAAATGGCACCCTCGGTCAATTCGGGATGCAGCCTGTAGACCTTGTTGATCGATTCGAACAGCCCATCGCCCCGGTCGAATATCACTTGTTTCGATTGCAGAAACGTATTGAGCGCGATCTTCGTCTTGATGGCGTCGTTCATCGATGACGCCAGGCATTTCACGCGATCCTCATACAGCACCTTGGCCTTCAGGGACTGCGTCTGAATGCCGCCAAGGGGAACGAGTGCCAGGTCGATGTTGCCGACCTCAAGGTCTCTTTCCCATTCCCGGGCGATGGTGACGAACCGCAGGGACAGATCGGGCGCCGCCTGTTTCACAATTCGTGTAATGAGCGGCGTCAGATAGAACAGCAGGTAGTCGATGCCGCCGATGGTGAATTGGCCGGTCAGCGACTTGGGCTCGAACTCCTTGGGCTCCAGCACCCGATGCGCAAAAAGCATCAGCTCCTCGACCTCGACGGCCAACTCCTCCCCGCGCGGCGTCAGTTTCATCTCCCGCCCGACCCGGACGAGCAGTTCGTCATTCAGGTTTTTGCGGAGTTTTTGCAGAGCGAGGCTGACCGCCGGCTGCGTCTTGCCAAGGTTGCTGGCGGCTTTGGTAACGCTGCACTCTCTCAGGATCTCGCTGAGAACCGGCAACAGGTTCAAGTCGACTCGGTTGAGCTTCATTGTCTAAAGAC
>JAKSBY010000497.1 GCA_022360855.1 Sphingomonadales bacterium
GGCTCGGACGTGGCCAATCTGGAGACGGCGGCGGAGCGGGACGGCGACGGCTTCGTGCTTTCGGGCGAGAAGACCTGGATATCAAATGGCGGCATCGCCGATCTCTACACCGTGTTCGCGCGCACCGGCGAAGAGCCGGGCTCCAGGGGCATCTCCGCCTTCCTGGTGCCCGCGGACACCCCGGGCCTCGAAATCGCCGAACGGCTTGAGGCCATGGCGCCGCATCCCCTGGCGCGGCTTCGTTTCGAGAAGATACGCCTGCCCGCCGACGCCCTGATCGGCGCGCCCGGAGACGGCTTCATGATCGCCATGGCGGTCTTGGACGTGTTCCGACCGACCGTGGGCGCGGCAGCGCTCGGCTTTGCGCGCCGGGCGCTGGACGAAGCGTTGACCCGTGCTTCCACCCGCCACCTGTTCGGCGCGCCGATGGCCGATCTGCAGATGGTGCAGGGCCACGTCGCCGACATGGCGCTCGCCGTCGACGCCGCCGCGCTGCTGGTCTACCGCGCCGCCTGGCTCAAGGATCAGGGCGCCGCCCGCGTCACCCGCGAGGCGGCCATGGCCAAGCTCTACGCCACCGAGGCGGCGCAGGACGTCATCGACCGGGCGGTGCAGCTCCACGGCGGCGAGGGCGTGCGCGCCGGCTCAACGGTCGAGCGGCTCTATCGCGAGATCCGGGCGCTGCGTATCTACGAAGGCGCGTCGGACGTACAAAAGGTGGTGATCGCGCGCCAGGCATTGGCAACGCAAGGAGCCTGACATGCTGGGACCGACCTCCCATACCGACAGCTTCGCGCGCGACAACCTGCCGCCCGCCGACCAATGGCCGGACCTGGTAATGGACCGGCCGGAATTCCAGTACCCGGACCGCCTCAACGCGGCCGTCGAGCTCACCGACCGGATGGTCAAACAGGGCTTCGGCGATCACGTCGCCCTGATCGGCAACGGCCGCCGGCGCACCTATAAGGAGCTGACCGACTGGACCAACCGGCTGGCGCACGCTTTGGCCGAGGACTACGGCGTCCAGCCCGGCAACCGGGTTCTGATCCGCTCCGGCAACAACCCGGCCATGGTCGCCTGCTGGCTGGCGGCCACCAAGGTAGGCGCGGTGGTGGTCAACACCATGCCCATGCTGCGCACGCCTGAACTCGCCAAGATCGTCGACAAGGCGGAGATCCGGCTCGCGCTTTGTGATACGCGAATGATGGACGAGCTCATCGCCTGCGCCAAGACGAGCGCCCATCTGGAGACGGTGGTCGGCTTCGACGGCACCTCCAACCACGACGCCGAGCTCGACCGCATCGCGCTCAACAAGCCGGTCGCCTTCGAGGCCGTGCCGACGGGCCGCGACGACGTGGCGCTCCTCGGCTTCACCTCGGGCACGACCGGCGCGCCCAAAGCGACCATGCATTTCCACCGCGATCTTCTGATCGTCGCTGACGGCTACGCGCGTGAGGTGCTGGGTGTGACGCCGGACGACGTATTCGTCGGCTCGCCGCCCTTGGCGTTTACCTTCGGGCTCGGCGGGCTCGCCATCTTCCCGCTCCGCTTTGGCGCCACGGCCACGCTCCTGGAAGACGCCTCGCCACCCAACCTGATCGAGATCATCGAGACCTATCGCGCGACTGTCTGCTTCACCGCGCCAACGGCTTATCGGGCCATGTTGGCGGCAATGGACGACGGCGCCGATCTGTCGTCGCTTCGGATCGCCGTCTCCGCCGGCGAGACCCTGCCCGCGCCGATCTACGAGGATTGGGTGGCCAAGACC
>JAKSBY010000217.1 GCA_022360855.1 Sphingomonadales bacterium
ATCTCAGAGAAAACGGAAAACCACACAAGATCGCAATCACCGCCGTCATGCGAAAAATGATCGTCGCTCTCAATCAAATCACAAAAGAAAAACGTAACTGGAAACCAGCCTAAACACAGTTGCTTGATCGGCGAATCCATGAAGACGCCGCCTCGGCGATGGCCCCATGGACCCGCCGGTCAAGCCGGCGGGTGACAAATGGGTTGGCTAGGCCGCACTTGCGGGTTCGATCAGCCCGATCGTGTTGCCGGCCGGGTCGCCGATCCAGGCGAAGGTCCGCCCGTCATTCGGAATCGCGAGCGGGCCGATCAGGAGCGTGCCGCCGTTGGCGACCACCGTCTCCGCCGCGGCGGCAACATCGGGAACCTCGATATAGACCATCACATAGTTGTGCGGCTCGTGGCCGAGCGCCGTGATATGCCCCTGAATTCCGGTGTCCGCGCCGGTGGCGATGGATTTGCCGGACGGGCCGTAATCCGCGGTTGCCCAGCCGAAACAGCGCTCGTAAAAGGCCGCGGTCTCGCTCGCGTCTCGGCAGCCGATTTCGAAATGCACGACCGAGTTGCCCATCAGCCCCCTCCCCTGGTTGGCCTTACTCCAGATACTCGGGCGCCCGCGGCAGCGTGCCCGACGAGCGCGCGTCGTGCTGGATGATAAGCCGGCCCTTGCGGATGGCAAGATTGCTCTCGATCGCGTCCATGGATGACAAGGTCGCCGCGCGGTCATGGTTGAAGCGCGGCACCCGGCGGTGCGTCCGGTTTTCCTCGACGTGATAGAGATCGCCTGAGAGATAGATGGTGCCGGCTTTCGGCAGGATCAGCCTGAGCGACAGATGCCCCGGCGTGTGGCCCGGCGTCTGCATGACGACCACGGTACCATCCCGAAACAGGTCCAGATTGCCGGTGATGCGCATGGTGCGCGCCGATTCGAGCTCCTTGTAATACTGGAAGCCGCGACCCTCCCGCGCTTCGTCGCGAAACATGTGGGCGCGCTCGTTGGGGTTCACGATCCATGTCGACCCGGCAAACAGATTGGCGTTGCCTGAATGGTCCGAATGCCAATGCGACAGAGCCAGATACTCGATCTCGTCCGGCGTAACGCCGATTTGGGCGAGTTGGCTTTCGACCGTTTGCTCAACATGGAAGGTGAAGATGCCGCTGGTAAATCCGTCGGCCCGACCGGCAAGTGTATCCGACACGCCCGTATCCCACATCAAATCGCCGCGCGGGTGGCGGACCAGGAAGCACGGCGCGATTAGGTCGACCGACTGCCCCTCATATTCGCCGCCGTCGGAATAGATGTCCTTGTCGGCGACCGTGACGCGTCCGCAGTCGAAGGTATAGAGCTTTACCCAATCGGGCCGTTTGGTCCCGGCCGCGGCGGCGCCGGCCAAGGCGAAAAACAGAAAAGCACTCAGAATCGAAACGCGCATTGCTTCCTCGCGAAATGAGCTGGCTCACGTAAAAAGTCTGTCGCCGCGACTGTACGCGGCTTGCGTCTTTTGCAGCGGTACTTAAGCTCTGGTCAACCGCATTCTTGAGGAGTCCTCCATGTTCGATCTATCGGAAAAGGTCGCTATCGTTACCGGCTCCAGCCGCGGCATCGGCCGCGCTATCGCCGAACGCATGGCCGAGGCCGGCGCCAGGGTCATCGTCTCTTCCCGCAAGGGCGAGGCCTGCGCGGCCGTGGCCGACGCCATCACCGAGGCCGGCGGCGAAGCGGCGGTCATCCCGTGCAATATATCCAGCAAGGAAGAGCTTCAGAATCTGGTGAGCAAAAGCCGCGAGACCTTCGGCCGGATCGACATCCTTGTCTGCAACGCGGCGACCAACCCCGAATACGGGCCCATGCATCAAATCTCGGACGAAGCCTTCGACAAGATTATGGGCACCAATGTGCGGTCCAATTTCTGGCTCGCCAATATGGTTGCGCCGGAGATGGCCGAACGCGGCGACGGCGCGATCATCATCGTCTCGTCCATCGCCGGGCTTGCCGGCAGCCGCAATATCGGCGTCTACGGCATCTCCAAGGCGGCGGATTTCCAGCTTGCCCGCAATCTGGCGATCGAGTGGGGCAAGAAGGGGATACGCGCCAACTGTATTGCGCCGGGATTGATCCGCACGGATTTCGCCCGTGCGCTTTGGGAAGACCCGAAAATCGCCGAATACATCGAAAAGCAGACGCCCCTGGGGCGAATCGGCGACCCGGACGATATCGCCGGCGTAGCGGTATTCCTCGCAGGCCGGGCCGGCAGGTTCATCACCGGTCAGGCCATCGTCGCCGACGGCGGGGCGACGGTCTCCGAGCCGCTCTGAAAACGAAAGAGACGCCATGGCGATCCGTATAAGAGGTCTCGATCATGTGGTCCTCAGAACCGCAAACCTCGAAGCCATGCTCGCATTCTACATCGATGTGCTCGGCTGTCCCGAGGAGCGGCGCGCGGCCACGCTCGGGCTTGTGCAGCTGCGCGCCGGCGCCCATCTCATCGACCTGGTCGACGTCAATGCGCCATTGGGCCAAATGGGCGGCGCCGCGCCCGGCCGAGAGGGCCGCAACATGGATCATTTCTGCGTCCAGGTGGCGGATTTCGACGAAGCCGGGATCCGCGCGCATCTCAGCACCCACGGCATCGACGCCGGGGACATCGAGCAGCGCTATGGCGCCGAAGGGTCCGGTCCGTCGCTTTACATCCGGGACCCGGACGACAATGTGGTCGAGCTCAAGGGCCCGGCCAAGCCCGGCTCCCTGGCCCGAAAGTCGTGAAACATCTCTCTTGAAATATCTTTGGCGAGACTTCAGGTTAGTCGGACTGTTTCTTGTTGAGTGCCGGTCATGGTGTCAGAAAGAGTCAATCGCACAGCGAAATTCCGCATCGGACAGGTCGTCAAACACCGGTTTTTTCCGTTTCGCGGCGTCATCTTCGATGTCGACCCGACATTCGCCAATACGGAGGAATGGTGGCTGGCGATCCCGGAGGAGATCCGTCCGTCAAAGGATCAGCCCTACTATCATCTCCTGGCGGAAAACGCGGACACCACCTACGAGGCCTACGTCTCGCAGCAGAACCTGTTGCCCGACGACAGCACGACGCCGATCAGCCATCCCAAGCTCGACGAGCTCTTTACGGGCCAGGAAAACGGCACCTATCAGCCGCGGGAATTCAAGCCGAATTGAGGCCGTTGCCAGACAAGTCTAGGCTGCTCCAATTCCCCACTTGTCACCCGCCGGCTCGACCGGCGGGTCCATAGTGAAGCAGCTCGGCTGGACAGCCATGGATTCGCCGGTCAAGCCGGCGAATGACAGATTGGCGGTAGTTTAATCTGGTCTGATGCCGTGGGCGCCCGTGCTGCGCTCTACTGACTGACGCTGGCGTCGATCTGCTGCTGGCGCATCGCTTCGATGAGTTGTTCGTAGCGCTTGCCGCGGTAGATAAAGTAGCCCTCTTCGTCCTCGAAAATCTCATCTTCCTCGGGGACATCGACCACCACCTTGGAGCGCCGCTGGCGCGACTTCATCGGCAACTCCACGAGCCGCTCCTCGGCGACCTCGTCGGCGTAGCCCAGGCTGTCGTCGTCATAGTCGGCGGAATCGTCGGCATATTCATCTTCAACAGCCACGGGCCCGGCTTTGCGCTTCTTCTTCACAGGCCTCGGCACGGCCTCCTGTTGGACGTCTTCGTCCTCATCGGCATCGACGATACGGTCATCCGAAACCTCGCCGTTGGTCTCGGCCTCGCGCTGCGCTGTGATATTGGCAAGCCGGCTGTTGATCGGCGTCGCGCCCGGAAGCGTCTCGAGCGTCTTGCGCAAGCGAAACAGTTCGTCGACCATCGAGCCCTGTTTTTGGGTCATGGACTCGAGCCGCCTCTTGATGCCGAAGATCGCCAGCGGCAGCAGCAGCCAGAGGATCGCGAGCTGCGCCAGAAAGAAGTAGAAGAGGTACTTACCGACCCAAATTAATTCCGGATTCATGCCAGCCTCGTTACGCTACAAACGTGCCGAGTATTAGCGAAACCTCTTGTGCTTTCGTTAATGAATAGGCGCAGTTCTAAGCGTTGCCGACAGGCTAAAACGTCAGGATTTCCGCCAGAAGTTCGGGATCGATATTGCCGCCGGAGATCACGACCACGGCCGTCTTGCCCGCGAGCTCCAGCTTGCCCGTCAAGGCGGCGGCAAGCGCCACCGCCCCGCCGGGCTCGGCGACCAGTTTCAGCTCCGTGGCGGCATAGCGAATGGCGGCGCGGGTCTCGTCGTCGCTGACCGCCAGGCCGCCCGCCAGAACTGCGCGATTGATCTCGAACGTCATATGGCCCGGCGTCGGCGCCATCAACGCATCGCATATTGTCTTGGCGGACGGATCGTTCTGGAGCCGCTCGCCGGCGGCAAGCGAACGTGCCGTATCGTCAAAGCCCTCGGGCTCCACCGCCCACACCGCGACATCGGGAAAAAAGGCGCGCAGCGCCAGCGCCGAGCCGGCGATCAGGCCGCCACCGCCGCAGCAGCACAGCAGCACATCGGGCCTGAGTCCCAAAACGCTGAGGTCTTCGGCGATCTCAAGCCCGGCGGTTCCCTGCCCCGCGATAATGTGCACGTCGTCGTAAGACGGCACCAGGACGGCACCGCGTTCCTCAGCCAGCTTCGCCCCAATGGCCTCACGATCCTCCGTGTAGCGGTCGTAAAACACGATCTCGGCTTCCTGGGCCCGGGTCCGCTCGATCTTAATCTGGGGCGCATCCGAGGGCATGACGATGGCCGCGTTGACACCGGCAAGCCGGGCCGCAATGGCAATGCCTTGCGCATGATTGCCGGAAGACCAGGCAACGATGCCCGCCCGGCGCTCGCTCTCGGTCAATTGCGAGATGCGGTTACGCGCGCCACGAAATTTGAAGGAGCCGGAGACCTGCAGATTCTCGGGCTTGATGAAAACCCGACCGCCCGTGCGTTGATTCAAGTCGGAAAATTCAAGTAGCGGCGTGCGAACCGCCGCGCCATGCAGGCGAAACGCCGCGGCACGGATATCCTCCACCGAAACAGGGAATGGGTCCACGGCTCCTCTCATTCTGCCTCCGCCATATTCTTTTTGCGCTCCTTGAACTGCCGTCCAAAGCGAACTTCCAGACGCCGCCGCAATCTCCGGACGATCGGCAGGTCGACCGATAATACGATCAAACCGAGCGGAATCATCCAGAATCCCAGTACCGGCAAAAAGCCCAAAAAGCCCATGAAAATCAGTAAGATACCGATAACTATCCGAGCGATTCGGCTCCTCGGCAGGTTCCTGATGGTTGCTCTTCGCACATTCATGCAGCACATATGGCATCTAAATACGGCGCTGGCCAGGACATGATGTGGCAAATCTGCGCCGCAATTGGCGCGCGCCTGCGGTGCAAACGCCGATTTGACCTGGCCTGAGAGTTGCGTCAGTATTTCTTAATGCCCAGTATTTCTTAACGCTAAGGCGCCAACCTATACATTTGGCGCCGGGTTGCGGGAGAATGGACTGATGCAGGCTACCGAAACTGCTTCGCCCCCGTCACGCGCTTTGCTGTTCATGGAAGGCCGAGCGGTCTTTGAGCTGGGCGCGTTTGTGGCGTCGCTGCCCTGGCTCCGCCGTCTGCCACGTGGTGACGGGCATCCGGTTCTGGTTTTCCCGGGGCTGGCGGCCAGCGACCTGTCGACCCGGCCGATGCGCGGCCTTTTACGGAATCGCGGCTACAAGACCCATGGCTGGCAGCTCGGACGCAACCTCGGGCTCCGGCCCGGCGTCTTTGGCGGGATGCTGCAGCGCCTGGACGCGCTGACGGACCGCCATGGCGAGAAGATCAGCCTCATCGGCTGGAGCCTCGGCGGCATCTATGCCCGCGAGCTTGCCAAGATCCGGCCCAAGAGCGTGCGTCAGGTCATCTCGATGGGCAGTCCCTTCGGCGGCCACCCGAAAGCGACGCACGCCTGGCGGCTTTATGAATTCACCTCGGGCCATTCGGTGGACGATCCGCCGATCAAGACCACGCTCTCCGAGCCGCCACCGGTGCCGACCACCTCGATCTTTTCGAAAACCGACGGCGTCGTCCCCTGGCAGAACTGCCAGCAGGCGAACGGACAGAAGGTGGAGAATATCCGGGTCGAGGGCAGCCATATGGGCCTCGGTCACAATCCCATGGTACTCTATGTCGTCGCGGACAGGCTCGCCCAACCGGAAGGCAAGTGGCGGCCGTTTTCGTATCCGAACCCGCTCGCCGGGCGTTAGGCGGCGGAAGCCGCGGGGCCGAGGCGCCCCGCGCCAAGCAACCGAGCACGATCTCGGGTGGATCTGATCAAAGGGGGATCCCATGCAGAAGCTCTCCGGCCTGGACGCCATGTTTCTCTATCTGGAGACCCAGAAGACGCCCATGCATATCGCCGGCCTTTCGGTATGCCAGCCGCCCGAAGGCTATGACGGCGACGCTTACGAAGACTTCAAGGCACAAATCGCCAGCCGTTTGCACGAGATCCCGGCATTTCACCGGATCCTGCGCCCGACGCCGTTCGAGATCGACCACCCGGTGTGGATCAACGCCGACGAAGTCGACATGGACTATCATATCCAGCGCGCCCACCTGCCCAAGCCCGGCAGGCTGGAACAGCTTCGGCTTCTGATCCAGCGGCTGCACAGTCAGGTCCTCGACCGCTCACGGCCGCTTTGGCAATTCCACATCATCGAGGGGCTTGAGGACGAAGACTTCAACCTCAAGCCCGGCACCTTCGCGCTCTATACCAAGAGCCACCATGCCTGCGTCGACGGCGGCGCCGGTATTTCGGTGATGGACATCATCTCCGACCGCGAGCCGACGCCCCGACCGCCGCTGCCGAAATCGCAGATCCGGCTCTCGTCGCAGGAGCCCGGCTTTTTCGAGATGCTCGGCAGCGCCTATGGGCGAATGCTGCAGCAACAGGTCGATCTCGTCGCCGCGCTGCCCAAGATTTCGTCGGCGTTCAGCAATGTGGTACGCTCCTTCGGGGGCGAAAATAGCTGGTCTCTCAAAGACTTGGCGCCCGCTCCTAAGACGCGGTTCAATACCCGGATCGAGCAGCAGCGGGCCTATGGCGCACAAACATTGTCGCTGCCCGAGGTGATCGCCGTGGCCAAGGCGGCCGGCGCCACCATCAATGACGTTGTGCTCTCGATCTGCGGCGGCGCGCTCAGGCTCTACCTCGCCCGCCACAACGAACTGCCCGAAAAGTCGCTGATCGCCGGCGTGCCGGTTTCGCTGCGCGAGCTCGGCGATACCAGCACCAACAATCAGGTGGCCGGCATCCTCTGCGCCATCGGGACCGATATCGACGATCCCGTCGAACGCCTCAAGGCGGTGCAGGCCGCCGCCAAGCGGGGCAAGGCGCAGATCGGCAGTGTGCGCGAGGTCATCCCGCAGGACTACAACATCTTCGGCGCACCGGCGGTGCTCACCATCATGTCGCAGCTCGCCGACCGCACCAGCCTGATTGAACGCATGCCGGCCTTCCTCAACGTCGCCATTTCCAACGTGCCGGGTCCGCGCCGGCCGATGTATTTCGCGGGCTCCAAGGTGGTCGGCTACTTCCCCGTCTCCATCGCCGCGCATGGCTGCGCGCTCAACATCACGCTGCATTCCTACGTCGACCGGCTCGATTTCGGCCTCATGGCGTGCAAGAAGACGGTGCCCGACGTCCAAGACATTGCCGACGACATCGTCGGCGAATTCCGGCGCCTCCAGGCCGCCGTGGAAGGTGCCACAGCAGCCAAGGGCGCCGCCACCACGAAGAAAAAGGCCGCGAGCCCCAACGGCAAGACCAAAGCCCCCCGCAAGGCCCCGGCCAAGCGCAAGCCACGAACCACCAAGACCACGCGCGGCAACGGCCAGACGACGCAGCCGGGCGGCTAACTCGGTTCAAATTTCAGACAGCCCTGCTTCGCTGAAGCTACGCAGGGCACTCCTGTTCGCAACAAGGCTTCTCGGGCATGCCCTGCGAAGCCTTGGCGAAGCAGGGTGGTGACCCCTACGGGACTCGAACCCGTGTTTCCGGCGTGAGAGGCCGGCGTCCTAGACCGCTAGACGAAGGGGCCAAACCCAAGCGCAAACGCTATCACCATCCGACAAACGCAGCAATGGCTGGCCTGCCAGCCGTAGCTTCAGCGAAGGCTGGCGACCCCTACGGGACTCGAACCCGTGTTTCCGGCGTGAAAGGCCGGTGTCCTAGGCCACTAGACGAAGGGGTCGGGTGGGTGCCTTGGGCCGCGGATGTTTACCGGGGCGCGGTTGGCCCGTCAAGCCGGGTTTCGCTTACGTCGTCGTCTCTGCGAACGCGGCGTCGTCGAGCACCATCTCGGTCCGCCGCTCGGCCTTCCACTCGTCGATCTTGAGCTTGCCGGCGATATGGAAACCGCGGCCGAGGCCGGTGAGCAAAGTTTCACCCAAAACCTGGTCGGCGGCGCGGAAGGCGATGCCTTTGAGGCGCCCGCCTTCGCCGCCGGCAAAGAAGCAACGCACGTGATTCTTGCCGACCACATCGGCGGCCACCAAGCGCACGTCGGGGATGGCGAAACGGGGCTCCGGGTTGCCGACGCCGAAGGGAGCCACGGCACCGACGGCATCCACCAGATCGATACTCGCGCCGGCAATCGAGACGGCACCGTCGAGCTTCAGCGCGGCGCCCGCTCGGGCTGCGGCCACGTCCTCGGCCAGCCGCTCGTCTAAGAACTCCTTGAGCCAGCCGAGCTTGTCAGGGTCGACGGTCAGCCCCGCCGCCATGGCGTGGCCGCCGCCATTGATCAGGAGCCCGTCGTCGAGCGCGGCGATCATGGCCGCGCCGATATTGACGCCGGAGATCGAGCGCGCCGAGCCCTTGGCCTCCTTATCGCCGACAGCGATCACCACCGCCGGGCGCTGGAACCGGTCCTTGAGCCGGCCGGCGACGATGCCGATGACGCCGGGATGCCAGCCCTGGCCGGCGGCGAAAACAACGGGGCCCGGATTCCCGGAAACGCCGGCTTCGCTCAGTACCTGCTCCAGCGCCGCCGCCTCGACCTCGGCCTCGATAGCCCGGCGCTCGGCGTTCAGAGCATCGAGATGCGCGGCGATCTCCTTGACGTTGGACACGGTATCGCTGCTCAAGAGCCGCGCGCCGAGCCCGGCCTCGCCGACGCGGCCGCCGGCATTGACCCGCGGGCCCAATAGGAAGCCCGCATGGTAGGTGCCCGGCGTGGCGTCCATGCGCGCGACGTCCGCCAGTGCCGAAAGGCCCGGATTGCGCCGCTTGGCCATCACCTTGAGCCCCTGCGCCACGAAGGCGCGGTTGAGCCCGGTCAGGGGCACCACGTCGCAGACCGTGCCGAGCGCGACGAGATCGAGCCAAGCCCTGAGGTCCGGCTCGGGCCGATCCGCGCCGTACCAGCCGGCCTCGCGCAGCACCCGATTGACCGCGACCACCAGCATGAAGACAACGCCCACGGCGGCGAGTTGGCCGAGGCCGCTGTCGTCGTCCAGACGATTGGGATTGACGACAGCGTAAGAGGGCGGAAGTGTTGTCTCGGCCTGGTGATGATCGGCGACGATCACATCGAGGCCCGCCTCGGCAGCAGCGGCCAGCGGGCGAAAGGCCATGACGCCGCAGTCCACGGTGATCACGAGGGAGACGCCGTCAGCGGCCAGCTTGAGGAGCGCCGGCGCGTTGGGGCCGTATCCCTCGGCGAGACGGTCCGGGATATAGATGCGCAGCCGCCCGCCGGCGGCTTCGAAGAAGCGTTTCAAGAGCGCCGAGGAGGTGGCGCCGTCAACATCGTAATCGCCAAACACGGCGACCTCCTCCCCCGCCTGGATGGCGGCGGCGATGCGGCCCGCGGCCTTCTCCATGTCGGCCAGGATATTGGGATCGGGCAGCGCGGCGCGCAGGCTCGGGTTGAGGAAGCCGGGCGCCGTCTCCGGCGTCAGACCGCGGCCGGCCAAGACGCGCCCGACGATCTCGGGCAGATCGAGGCGCTGCGAAATGGCCTGGCCGAGACGGGTGTCGGCCTCGCGTTCGACCCAGCGGCGGCCGGTCAGGGACCGGCTGACGCCGAGAAACGCCCCGTCGTCTTCGCTCATCGTGCCCGGTAGCCCGGCGTGTGATCGGTCGTCACCCAACGGACGGTTTGCGACGACGCGCGCATGGCCACCGAATGGGTGGAGAAACCGCCCCGTGGCGAGCGGCGCACGCCATTGAGGAAGGAGCCGTCGGTGACACCTGTCGCGGCGAAGATCACATCGCCCGCGGCCAGGTCCTCGAGATTGTATTTCCGATTGAGATCGTCAATGCCGAGCCGGCGGGCGCGGGCCTTCTCGTCGTCGTTGCGGAAGATCAGCCGGCCCTGGAACTGACCGCCGGTGCAGCGCAGCGCCGCTGCCGCCAAAACGCCCTCGGGCGCACCGCCTTCGCCCATCAGGATGTCGATCCCGGTGTCCGGGTTGGAGGTCGCGATCGCGCCGGCCACGTCGCCGTCGGGG
Source organism: Sphingomonadales bacterium (assembly GCA_022360855.1). Lineage (GTDB taxonomy): Bacteria > Pseudomonadota > Alphaproteobacteria > Sphingomonadales > JAKSBY01 > JAKSBY01. Next base: position 10,496 of record JAKSBY010000217.1, read on the forward strand.
ATCAGCGTGATACCGCAGCCGAGCTCGCGCAGTTGCTTGATGATCTCGCCGTGACGCGGTCGGTCCAGGACGCAGGCCATGATCTCCTCGGGCGCCACGCCCTTGGCCCCGGCCAGATTGGCGATGTTCTCCGCCACGGAGTTGTCCAAATCGATGACGTCCTCGGGATAGCCGCCGCCGATGGCGATCTTGCTCATGTAAGTGTCTGGCGCGTGCAAGAGATTGCCGGCTTCGGCCAGCGCCACCACGGCGAGCGCATTGGGCCCGCCCTTGGCGGTGATTGTCGTGCCCTCCAGCGGGTCCAGCGCGATGTCGATCTTGGGCCCTTTGCCGCGGCCGACCTTTTCGCCGATATAGAGCATCGGCGCCTCGTCGCGCTCGCCCTCCCCGATCACCACGGTGCCGGAGATCCTGAGCCCGTTGAGGGCCGCGCGCATGGCCTCCACGGCGGCGGCATCGGCGGCTTGCTCGTCGCCGCGGCCGATGAAGCGGGAGGCGGCAACGGCCGCCGCTTCCGTCACGCGGACGAGCTCGAGAACCAGGATACGGTCAAGTTCGCCTGTGGCCGTCTTGTCGGTCTTTTTTGCCATTTGTCCCCCTCGGCGCTTTCGAATCTACTGATCAAAGCGCTCGATACGCAACATCACCGGCTCCTCGAGGACCGAGTCCAATTCGCCGATCTTCCGGCTCGCCCGGGTCATGCCGCCCTCATTGGTACGGTGCGTCGTCAAAACAACATAAACCCCGTCGGTTTCGGCGGTATCGCGCTGAATCAGGCTGGCCAGCGACACATCCTCGCCGGCCAAAACCGACGAGATCTCGGCGATCACGCCGGGGCGGTCGACGACACGAAGCCGGAGATAGAAATTGCCGTCCAGCTCCATAGGATCGAGCGTCGGCAGCGCCTTGAGATCGTCTGCCGGAACGGAAAAGGCCGGGCGCCGGCAGCCATGGGCGATATCAACGACATCGGCGATCACCGCCGAGGCGGTCGGACCCGCGCCGGCGCCGGCGCCTTCATAGACCGTCTGGCCGACGAGATCGCCGGTCGCCACTACCGCATTGGTCACCCCGCCGACATGGGCCAGCGCGGTGTCCTTGGAGACCATGCAAGGGTGCACGCGCTGCTCCACCGCGCCATTGCGCCGCCGGGCCAGGCCCAGGAGCTTGATCCGATAACCCAAATCCGCCGCATGGGCGATGTCGATGGGCGCAATCTGCCGGATGCCTTTGATGGAGAGGGCGTCAAAGTCCGGCCGCATGCCGAAGGCCAGCGCGGCGAGGATCGCGGTCTTATGGGCGGCGTCGATGCCGTCGACGTCGAAGGATGGATCGGCCTCGGCATAGCCCGCCTTCTGGGCGGCTTCGAGCACTTCGGCAAAGCCCGTGCCCTCGCGCTCCATGACCGTCAGGATATAGTTGCAGGTGCCGTTGAGGATGCCGTGCAGGCTGTCCAGATCGTTAGCCGACATGCCCTCGCGCAACGCCTTCAGGACCGGGATACCTCCGGCCACGCCGGCTTCGAATTTGAGCGCCGCATCATTGGTTTCGGCCAAGTCGGCCAGCTCGCCGCCATGGTGGGCGATCAGGGCCTTGTTGGCGGTGACAAAGGACTTGCCGCGGCCGAGCGCCTCTTTCGCAAGCGCCAACGCCGGCCCGTCGGCGCCGCCGATGAGTTCGACCACCACGTCCACATCGTCGCGGCCGGCCAGCTCCACGGGATTATCGACCCAGTCATAGGCGGCCAAATCGACGCCACGGTCGCGATGCCGGTCGCGGGCCGACACGGCGACGACCTTAAGGGGCCGCGCAGCGCGCTGGCTGAGCACGGCCTGGTGCTTGGCCAAGCCTTCGCGGACGCCGATGCCGACGGTTCCCAGGCCGGCAACGGCCAAACGCAGCGGTTGCGCGCTCATGCCAGCTCGGCCATCGCGCCCGAAACGGGCTCCTGATCGGGGGTGTGACGGGTCAGGAACCGCTTGATGTTGCGGGTGGCCTGGCGGATGCGCTGTTCGTTCTCGACAAGCGCGATACGCAGATAGCCCTCTCCGAACTCGCCGAAGCCGACGCCGGGCGACACCGCGACCTTGGCCTCGGAAAGCAGCAGCTTGGCGAATTCCATGGAACCCAAGTCGCGATAGGCTTCGGGCAACGGCGCCCAGGCGAACATGGTGGCCGCCGGCGCCGGGATGTCCCAGCCCGCCGCGGCAAGGCCGGAAACCAATACGTCGCGCCGCCTCTGATAGGTTTGCCGGTGCTCCTCCACACAATCCTGCGGGCCGTCCAGCGCTGCGGTCGCCGCCACCTGGATCGGCGTAAACGCGCCGTAGTCCAGATAGGACTTCACCCGCGTCAGCGCGCCGATCAGGTCTTTGTTGCCGGCGGCGAAGCCAATGCGCCAGCCGGCCATGGAATAGGTCTTGGACATGCTGGTGAATTCGACCGCGATCTCGCGCGCATCCTCGACCTCGAGGATCGACGGCGGCGGATTGCCGTCGAAATAAATCTCCGCATAGGCCAGGTCCGACAGGATGTAGATCTCGTGCTTGCGGGCAAACGCCACGGCCTCGCGGTAGAAATCGAGATCGACCACCTGCGCGGTCGGGTTGGACGGGAAATTGAGCACGATCGCGGTCGGCGTCGGCACGCTGTGTTCGACGGCGCGGGCCAATTCGCCCATCAGATCGGCGCCCGGCCCGGCCTCGATATGGCGGACGGCTGCTCCGGCGATCATGAAACCGTAGGGGTGGATCGGGTAGCTCGGGTTCGGCGTCACCACCACATCGCCGGGCGTGGTAATGGCCTGCGCCAGATTGGCGAGCCCTTCCTTGGAGCCCAGGGTCACGACGACCTCGCTCTCCGGGTCCAGGCCGACGTCGAAGCGGCGCTCGTAATAGCGCGCCAGCGCCCGCCGCAAGCCGGGAATGCCGCGCGATGCCGAATAGCGGTGGGTTTTCGGATCCTGCACCGTCGCGGTCAGCTTGTCGACGATATGCTGCGGCGTCGGCAGGTCCGGGTTGCCCATGCCGAGATCGATAATGTCTTCGCCGCGGGCGCGCGCCGCCGCCTTCATCGCGTTGACCTCGGCAAAGAGATAGGGCGGCAGGCGGCGGATCCGGTAAAAATCGGTATTCATGGCATCAGTTCGGCATCGGGCGGCTGGGAGCGGTTGTATATCGTCGATTGCGGCTGAAATCGACTCCGAATATGCTGCTTTGAGGCATAATTCCGCGAACCACGGACCGGGGAGGGAAGATGGCGGACGACAGCGGGACCACAGCGGGGCCGGAGTCCCCGGAAGATCTCCAGCAAGGCCTGACCCAGTTTTCCGAGAATATGGCGAAGATCGCCGAGCGCAGCCAGAAGCTGGTTACCGAATATCTCGCCCGCCACGCGACCGAGGCCGGGCTTGCCGATCCCGACCCGCTTAACATCTCCGGCACCTTCATGGAGCTGACCGCGCGCATGATGGCGGACCCGGCGAAACTGGCGCAGCACCAGATGGAGATGTGGCAGGACTACGTCAACCTCTGGCAGAACACCGCTTTGCGCATGATGGGCGGCGCGGCCGAGCCGGTGATCGAGCCGGGGCGCAAAGACCGCCGCTTCCATCACGAAGCCTGGCGGGAAAACCAGGTCTTCGACTATATCAAGCAGTCCTACCTGCTGGCCGCCAAGCACATCAACAAGGCGGTAAGCGAAGTGGAGGGGCTGGACGAGAAAGAGGCGGCAAAGGCCGACTTCTTCACCCGGCAGTTTGTCGATGCCCTGTCGCCGTCGAATTTCGTGCTGACCAACCCCGAAGTCCTGAAGGCGACCGTCGAGTCCAAGGGCGAGAATCTGGTCAACGGGCTCGAGAACATGCTCAACGATTTCGAGCGCGGCGGCGGCCAACTCGCGATCTCCATGACCGACCGCACGGCCTTCGAGGTCGGCGGCAACGTCGCCACCACGCCGGGCAAGGTGGTGTTCGAAAACCGCATGTTTCAGCTGATCCAGTATGCGCCGACCACCGAGACCGTTTACGCCACCCCGCTCCTCATCTTTCCGCCCTGGATCAACAAGTTCTACATCCTCGATCTGACCGAGAAGAAATCCCTGATCCGCTGGGCCGTGGCCCAGGGCTACACCGTCTTCGTCGTGTCCTGGGTCAACCCGGACGAGACCTATCGCGACACCAGCTTCGAGGATTACATGCTGGAAGGCCTGCTGACGGCGCTCGGCGTGACCCTGGACATTACCGGCGAACAGTCGGCCAATGTGATCGGCTATTGTATTGCCGGCACCCTGCTGGCGGCGTCGCTGGCCTATCTGGAAGCCAAGGGCGAGGCGGCGCGGGTCAAATCCGCGACCTTCCTCACCGCCCAGGTGGACTTCACCGAAGCCGGCGAGCTGCAGGTGTTTATCGACGAGGAGCAGCTCCAGCACATCGAGAAGCTGATGGCGGAGAAAGGCTATCTCGACGCCAAGAACATGGCGGTCACCTTCAACATGCTGCGCTCCAACGACCTGATCTGGTCGTTCGTGGTCAACAACTACCTGATGGGCAAGGAGCCCTTCCCCTTCGACCTGCTCTATTGGAACGAAGATTCGACGCGGCTGCCCGCGGCCATGCACAGCTACTATCTGCGCAACATGTATCAGGAAAACCTGCTGGTGAAGCCGGGCGGGCTGACCCTGGGTGGCGAGCCCATCGATCTCTCGACCGTCAAGACGCCGATGTACATCCAGGCCGGCAAGGAAGACCACATCGCGCCGCCCAACTCGGTCTTCAAGATGCTCTCGACCTTTTCCGGGCCGATGAAATACGTACTCGCTGGCTCGGGCCACATCGCCGGCGTCGTCAACCCGCCGGCGGCCAAGAAATATCAGTATTGGACCAATTCCAAGAAGGCATCGACCCTGAGCAAATGGATCGCCGGCGCCGAGGAGCATCCCGGCTCCTGGTGGCCCGACTGGCACAACTGGCTGAAGCGCAAGTCGGGCAAGAAAGCCCCGGCCCGCGAGCCCGGCGCGCATAAGAAATACCCGGCAATCGAGGATGCCCCAGGGCGATATGTGAAGGTGAAGGCTTAG
>JAKSBY010000701.1 GCA_022360855.1 Sphingomonadales bacterium
CGTCTTCGGGTCGAACTTTGAGCATGAGGAACTGCTGTCGGGCGATATGGCCGACGTGGTCCGTTACGAGATTTCCATCCCGTCGGTCGCCAACACGTTCAAGAAGGGCCACCGGCTACGGGTGGCGATCATGAACGCGCATGACAACTACTCCTTCCCGAACTCGAACACGGGCGGGGACGAAGGCGCCGTGACCCACACGGTGAAGGGCACCATGCGCGTGCACCATACGCCGGCCACACCGAGTCACGTGATTTTGCCGATGTTGGAAACTCCGGCCAAATGACCCGGAGGCTCATAAACGAATGCACTGCGGATTCTCCAAGCAGCGACATCCCATTAATGGGTAGCTGCTTCGGCACATAACTGGATGTTCAAGTCATGAAGAAAATGAGCGTTTCCTTTCTCGCCGTCCCTCTGCCAGCCATGGTCCTGGCGGCGGCCATGCTCCTTGCGGGGTTGGCCCATGGCGGCGGGCCGGAACGCGTCTCCAGTTTCGGAAACTACGAAGGCTACACGAGCGCCACCTATACCGAGTGGGTGCGCGCGTCCCACTATGTCGACATGCGCGATGGCGTGCGCCTGGCGGTCGATGTGGTGCGCCCGGCCGTCGACGGCGTTGCCGTGTCGGAGCCGTTGCCCGTGATCTACACCATGCAGCGCTACGGTCGATCGCACATCTATCCCGGCAAACCCCAGATTCTCACGCCCGTCGATCGGGATCGGCACATTCGCGAGCTGGTCAAGCGCGGCTATGTCTACGTCAGCGTGGGCATCCGCGGGACCGGCGCGTCGTTCGGCGCGTTCAGCGGCGTTTACAGCGCCAACGAGGCCAGGGACGCGTTCGATATCGCCGGCTGGATCGTCCAACAGCCGTGGAGCAACGGCCGTCTCGGCATGATGGGCAACTCCTATCGCGCCAACGCGGCCTTGATGGCGGCGAGCCTGCCGCACCCCGGCCTGAAGGCGATCTTTCCGTCGATGATGGACTTCGACAACTATCTGACCGCCCGGCCGGGCGGCGTGCTGTTGACCGGCGCGCTGAAGAGCTGGACCCAGATAACCGCCATTCTCGACGGCAAGATCCCCGCGCCGGAAGGCATGCCGCTGCCGGCCATCGCGCCCGTGGACGGCGACGAGGACGGCGCCCTGTTGCGGGCGGCCCGGCGCGAACACC
>JAKSBY010000309.1 GCA_022360855.1 Sphingomonadales bacterium
CGCGGATCACGACGAAAAGACTCGCCAGGTCACCCTGACCGAGAAGGGCTCGGAACATATCGAGGCGTTGTTGAACGAGCGCGAATTGCTCGAAGGCGACGGCCTCTACGATCCCATCAACGTGTCGGTCGTCCACCATGTGAACCAAGCGGTCCGCGCCCACCGGCTCTATCAGCGGGACCGGGATTACATCGTGAAGAACGACAAAGTGGTTCTGATCGACGAATTCACGGGACGGATGATGGAGGGCCGCCGGCTTTCCGAAGGTCTGCACCAGGCGATCGAGGCGAAAGAGGGCGTGGCGATCCAGCCCGAAAACCAAACGCTCGCGTCGATCACGTTCCAGAATTACTTCCGTCTCTACGACAAACTCGCCGGCATGACCGGCACCGCCGCGACCGAAGCGTCGGAATTCCAGGGCATCTACAATCTCGACGTGTTCGAGATCCCCACCAACAAAGAGGTGCGGCGGATCGATCACGACGACGAGGTCTATCGGACGGCCGCGGAGAAATTCGGCGCGATCGTCGCCGAGATCGCCGATTGCCAGATGCGTGGCCAACCGATCCTGGTCGGCACCGTGTCGATCGAGAAGTCGGAGCAGCTCTCGGACTTTCTGAAGAAACGCAAGGTCAAGCACAACGTCTTGAACGCGCGCTATCATGAGCAGGAAGCGCATATCATCGCCCAGGCCGGGCGCGTCGGCGGCGTCACCATCGCCACCAACATGGCCGGCCGCGGCACCGATATCCAGCTCGGCGGCAATCTGGAGATGCGCATTGCCGACGAGACCGCGGACATCGCCGACGAAGCCGCGCGCCAGCGCAAGATCGACGAGATCACCCGCGAGGTGGAGGAAGAGAAGAAAAAGGTTATCGAGGCCGGTGGGCTTTATGTGATCGGCACCGAACGCCACGAATCCCGGCGCATCGACAACCAGCTCCGCGGCCGCTCCGGCCGTCAGGGCGACCCGGGCCGCTCCAAATTCTTCCTGTCGCTGCAAGACGACCTGATGCGCATCTTCGGGCCGGAGCGCATGGATTCCATGCTCGTCCGCCTCGGCCTCGAGGAAGGCGAGGCGATCATCCATCCGTGGATCAACAGGGCCATCGAAAAGGCACAGCAGAAGGTCGAGGCACGCAACTACGACATCCGCAAGAACTTGCTCAAGTTCGACAATGTGATGAACGACCAGCGCAAGGCGATCTACGAGCAGCGCAAGGAGATCATGCAGGCGGACGACGTGGCCGAGACGGTCAAAGACATGCGCGACGAGACGGTCGAGGATATGGTGATCAGCCACATCCCGCCCAAGAGCTACCCCGAGCAGTGGGACACCGACGGGCTCCGGGTCGAGATCAGGCGCGTGTTCAACCTGGATCTGCCGGTCGCGGACTGGGCCGATGAGGAAGGCGTCGACGAACAGGCGATCACGGAGCGCCTCCGCGACGCGGCGCAGAAGCACATGGCCGAGAAGGCCGCCCGCTACGGCCCGGATTTCTGGCGCCAAGTGGAGAAGAGCCTGCTCCTGCAGATCGTCGATAACGATTGGAAAGAACATCTTTCCCAGCTCGAGCATTTGCGCCAGGTGATCGGGCTTCGCGCCTATGGCCAGCGCGACCCCTTGAACGAATACAAGACCGAGGCTTTCGGCATGTTCGAGGCGCTCTTGGTCAAGGTCCGCGAGGGCGTTACGCAGTTCCTGGCCCATGCCGAGAATATCGAACGCGCGCCGGCGGCCCTGGCTCCCGAAGAGCAGGAGATGCATGCGCGCCATGTCGACCCGATGACCGGCGAGAACGAGTTCGCCGAAGCGGAAGCGGCGGCGGCCGCGGCGGCCGGCGGTGGCCGGTTGGCGGCCGGCGGCGGCTTCGCCCCCGTAACGAGCCGCGCCGCGGCGTCCACTATCGATCCTAACAACCCGTCAACCTGGGGCCGCGTCTCCCGCAACGCCGCCTGCCCCTGCGGCTCGGGCAAGAAATACAAGCACTGCCACGGGCGCATCTAGCTCCGAACTGTCATTGCGAGCACAGCGAAGCAATCTCGTGGCCGAAGAGCTCCGCCCCTCCTGTCGTGCCCGTGAAAACGGGCATCCAGATCGCCCTCGACATGGATTCCCGCTTGCGCGGGAATGACGGGTTTGGGTCGCGAGATTGCCGCGTCGCTGACGCGCCTCGCAATGCCCGTGTATGATAAGCACCCCAGCCACAACAGCGGAGTGCGACCATGGGCTTCTTCCCGTCCCTGCCCGACAAAACCAATCTGGCCGACGTGTTCACGGCCTACCCGGCCGGCGTCGAACATCTGTTGGCCTATCACGACGTGATCCTGCGCGGGCCCTCGCCGCTCTCGATCGCCGAGCGCGAGCTGATCGCCGCGCAGGTCTCGGGCCTCAACCGGTGCCGGTTCTGCGCCAACGCGCATCAGAACTATGCCGAAGCCTACGGCATCGGCGAGGACGCCTTCGACGGGCTGATGGTGGACACCGACGCCCCGACGATCCCCGAAAAGATGAAGCCCATTCTCGACTACACGGAAAAGCTGACCCTGACGCCGCATGCCGTCGGCCAGGCGGACGCCGACGCGGTGTTCGCCGCCGGCTGGGACGAACGCGCCCTGCACGACGCGGCCGTCGTCTGCGCACTGTTCAATTTCATGAACCGGGTGATCCACGGCGCCGGCGTCGACACCCACGACGACCTCTATGCGCAGCGCAACCGCCTGACCCGCAAACGCAGCCTCGAGCGCCGCCGAGCCGACAACGAAAGGCACATCGGCGCCAAACACTACACCCAATACGGCAAACAGCTCGGGATCGTCGAGTAGACGGCCCCCTCACCCTCCGCACCTTGCGGCGCTCCTCCCTCTCCCCCAAGGGGCAGGCGATAGAAGGACGGATTAGCGGCTTAAATCTCGACCACGTGGTCGCGGTTGCAGAATTCGCAGGTGATGGTCACCCGGCCGTCGTCCGCCATATCTGCCAGATCTTCCTTCGAGAAAGACCTGATCACCTGCTCCATGCGTTCCTCGGAACAGCGGCAGCCACGGC
>JAKSBY010000194.1 GCA_022360855.1 Sphingomonadales bacterium
AGGCGTGAAAGGCCATTGCGTCGAAGTGGCGGTCGATGGCCGCGGAGAACGCCTTGCGGTCCTCGCAATAGGGGCCGAGGGCATCGACCAGCTTCTCCAGCGCGTCGCTTCGGGTGCGGGGCCGGATCTGAGCCAGATAGTATCCGGCAATGCGAGACAGCCCTTCATTATCAATCGAATACATGTCGCCAACCGATAATTGTACGCAATCTATAACATTCTAGGAAAAATGTTACACGTAGTTTTTTACATAAATATTGCAAGTTATTGAAACTACTGCGTGAGTCAGTTTTCCACAGCCCGCGGACGGGCGTGTTCAGGCAGAGATTCCGGTACGGAAAAGGGAGTGTTTAGGCCGCCCGCTTCACGACCAGCGAAGCGTTGGTGCCGCCGAAGCCGAAGGAATTCGACAATACGGCGTCGACCTTGCGCTCCTTTGCGGTGAGCGGAACCAGGTCCATGCCCAGGCAGCTCTCCGACGGGTTTTCCAGGTTCAGCGTGGGCGGCACCACGTTATCGACGATGGAAAGAATGCCGAAGATCGCCTCGACGCTGCCGGCAGCGCCCAACAGATGCCCGATGGACGACTTGGTGGACGACATGCTCATCGTCCCGGTCGCGTCGCCAAACAGGCGCCGCACCGCGCCGAGCTCGATTTCGTCGCCCAACGGCGTCGACGTGCCATGGGCGTTGACGTAGTCGATATCCGACGGGTCGAGCTGCGCCCGCCTGAGCGCCGCTTCCATCGACCGGTAACCGCCATCGCCGTCTTCGGCGGGGGCCGTCACGTGATAGGCGTCGCCGGACATGCCGTAGCCCACCACCTCGGCGTAGATCGTCGCGCCGCGCTTTTTGGCGTGCTCGTATTCCTCAAGCACGACAATGCCCGCGCCCTCGCCCATCACGAAACCGTCGCGGTCCTCATCCCAAGGGCGCGAGGCCCGCTCGGGCTCGTCGTTGAAATGGGTGGACAAGGCGCGCGCCTGGGCAAAGCCGGCGATGCCCACCGGGCAGATCGCGCCCTCGGAGCTTCCGGCGACCATGATGTCCGCATCGTCCAGCGCGATGATGCGGGCGGCGTCACCGATGGCGTGCGCGCCCGAGGAGCAGGCCGTGACAACGGCGGAATTCGGCCCCTTCAGGCCGAAGCGGATGGAGACATGGCCGGAGACCAGGTTGATCAGGCGGCCCGGGATGAAATGCGGGCTGATGCGACGCGGGCTCTTGTGCTCGAAGAGCACCATGGCGGCCTCTTCGATGCCCGGCAGACCACCGATGCCCGAACCGATCATCACACCGGACCGAAGCTTCTCTTCATCCGACAGATCGCCGATGCCGGCGTCATCCACCGCCTGCTGGGCGGCGGCCATGCCATAGACGATAAACCGGTCCACCCGGCGCTGGTCCTTGGGCGACATCCAGTCGTCGGGATTGTAAGTGCCGTCGGTCCCGTCGCCATGCGGAATCTCACAGGCAATCCGCGCGGTGAGGTCGCCCGGATCGAAGCGGGTGATGGGGCCAGCGCCGGATTCGCCGTTGATGAGGCGGTCCCAAGACTCCTTGACGCCGCAGGCAAGCGGCGTCACGAGCCCAAGTCCCGTCACCACGACACGTCTCAGTCCATTGCTAACCATCAGTCCATCATAACCCGGAATCGCAGAAGTTGCAGCGATTCCTTCACGGCTATGCTCCTCGTATCAATATGTAACCGGGGCTCCAAAAGAAGCGGTTCGGCATCTGCGCCCGGTCTCGGTGGCCGGATGAGCGTGTCCGGCCGTCTCTAACGGCTATTCCGTTAGCTGTTGGCGTCGATAAAGTCGATCGCGTCTTTGACCGTCTGAATTTTCTCCGCGGCGTCGTCGGGTATCTCGATATTGAATTCTTCTTCAAACGCCATGACCAATTCAACGGTATCAAGGCTGTCTGCTCCCAAATCGTCGATAAAGCTGGCGCCATCAACGACTTTGGCCTCGTCGACACCGAGGTGTTCCACGACGATTTTTTTAACCTTCGCAGCGGTTTCGCTCATGATAAGTCCTTTTGTCCCTTTTTTACTTTATAAAGCAGACACGGGCCTGGAAGCGTTCGGTGTCGCTGCCTCCTTGGGGCCTGTAAGTGATTTAAGCTCAATTAAACCGGGTTGCAACTCCCGGAAACCCCCGCATCGCGGATTTGCGGCGCTAGTATCACAGTTTTTTGGCCGCAACAAGCGCCTGGCGGTGGTTAATGTCGGGGTTAATACGGCCTAGACCATCGCCATGCCGCCGTTGACGTGGAGCGTCTGGCCGGTCACGTAGGCGGCCTCGTCGCTCGCCAGATAGACGACCGCCGCGGCAACATCGCCGCCGGTCCCGAGCCGGCCGGCGGGAATATTGGCCAGGAGCGCATTTTGCTGGGCTTCGTCAAGCGCGTCGGTCATCGCCGTCTTGATGAAGCCCGGCGCCACGCAATTCACGGTGATCCCGCGGCTCGCCACCTCGCGGGCCAGCGACTTGGACATGCCGACCAGACCCGCCTTTGACGCCGCGTAGTTGGCCTGGCCGAGATTGCCGGTCTCGCCGACGACGCTGGTGATGGAGACGATGCGGCCCCAGCGCGCCTTCATCATGCCGCGCAGAACCGCCTTGGAGAGTCGAAACGCGGATTCCAGGTTGATGCGGATCACATCCGCCCATTCCTCGTCCTTCATGCGCATGGCCAGGTTGTCGCGGGTGATGCCGGCATTGTTGATGAGGATATCGATACCGCCAAGCGCCTCGGCAGCCTGCCCCGGCAGGGCGAACACGCTGTCAGGATCAGACAAATTGGCCGGGGTGACGACCGCGCGGTCGCCGAGTTCGCCGGCAAGTTCCTGCAATGCCTCTTCCCGGGTGCCGGAGAGTGCGACCTGGGCGCCGCGGCCGTGCAGCGCGCGCGCGATGGCGCCGCCGATGCCGCCGGAAGCACCGGTCACCAGCGCCCGTTTCCCCTCGAAATCGAACATGTTTCGTCCTCCCCAGACTCTTTAGTTTCCGAGCGACGCCATGAAGGCATCGATATCTTCCGGCGTTTGCAGGCTCACGGCCTCCAACTCGCGGTCGATACGCCGCGCCAAACCGGTCAACACCTTGCCGGCGCCCGCCTCGATGAGCGCGGTGACACCGAACGCCTTCATCCTCAGCATGCTCTCGCGCCAGCGCACCGCGCCGGTGACCTGTCGGACCAACAGATCGCGAATGGCGTCGGGATCGCTGACCTCGCTGGCGGTCACGTTGGCGACCAACGGCAGGGCCGGCGGGTTGATCGTGACATCGGCCAGAGCTTCCGCCATCTCCTCGGCGGCGGGCTGCATCAGCGGGCAATGGAAAGGAGCAGAGACGGGCAACAGCACGGCCCGGCGGGCGCCCTTTTCCTTCGCGATCTCCACGGCCCGCTCGATGGCCGCCTTGACGCCGCTCAATACGACTTGACCGGGCGCGTTGTCGTTGGCGGCGGCGATAACGTCGCCTCCGGCCGCCACCGTCGCGATCTCGGCGGCGGTGTCGTAGTCGAGGCCGAGAAGCGCCGCCATGGCGCCCTCGCCCACCGGTACGGCGCGCTGCATGGCCTGGCCGCGCAGGCGCAACAGGCGGGCCGTATCGGCCAGGCTGAGCGCGCCCGTCGCCGCCAGGGCCGAATACTCGCCCAGGGAATGGCCGGCCACATGGCTTGCCAGACCGTCGAGCTTCGCGCCGCGCGCTTCCAGGACCCGGACCACCGCCAGCGAGACCGCCATCAGCGCCGGCTGGGCATTTTCGGTCAGGGTCAGCTTGTCTTCCGGTCCCTCGAACATCAGCCGCGACAGGTTCTCCGACAAGGCCGCATCGACCTCGTCGAAGATCGCACGCGCAGCCGGCTCGGCGGCGGCCAGGTCCTGGCCCATGCCGACGAATTGCGAGCCCTGGCCGGGAAACGTGAATGCGCGACTCATGGATTAGCCCTCGGTTCTGTGGTCGGCACTCCCATAAGCATTGCCCCGCGAGAGTGCAAGCGTTGCCGCCGACAAAGACCGCACATCCCTAAACGACATTCCATTTCAAGACGTCCTGGCCCGAGCTGCTCAA
>JAKSBY010000185.1 GCA_022360855.1 Sphingomonadales bacterium
CAGGTGCTGCAGGTGGCGCGGTCCTATGTGCCCGGCGGGCTCGCCGCCTGGATCATCTGGCCCAAGCCCGAGCCCATGGCGCCCCTGGAATGCACCGCCGAGTGCCCGGAGCGCATCGGCGCCAATGGCGAGGTGGTGCGCACCATCGACGAAGACGGCCTGCGCGCCAATCTGCAGCCGCTCAAGCAGGAGAATATCGAGGCACTGACCATCTGCCTGATCAACGCCTATGTGAACGACGCCCATGAGCGCCGGGTCGCGGAGATCTGCGCCGAGGAGTTCCCGGACCTGCCGATCTCCGTCTCCGCCGATATTCTGCCCGAGATGCAGGAATATGAGCGCGCGCTGACCACCGTGGCCAATTCAGCGGTGCGCCCGACCGTGGCGCGTTATGTGAGCCGTCTGAAAGACACGCTGACCGACTGGGGCATGACCGGGCGGCTGAACCTGCTGCGCTCCGACGGCGGCCTGATGTCCGCCGACAAATCCGCCGCCGCGCCGGTGAACCTGTTGATGTCCGGCCCCGCCGGTGGCGTCGCCGGCGCACTCTGGATCGCCAAGCATGCGGGCTTCGAGAATGTGCTGACCCTGGATATGGGCGGCACGTCGACCGACGTGGCGCTGATCGAGAAGGGCGCGGCCCGGCTCAGGCGGGAGACCACGGTGGGCGACCTCACGGTGCGCGCCTCGTCCTTGGACATCCGCACCGTCGGCGCCGGCGGCGGCTCCATCGCCCATGTGCCCGAACTCACCAAGGCGCTCCGTGTCGGCCCCGAGTCAGCGGGCGCGGTGCCGGGGCCGGTGGCCTACGGACGGGGCGGCGAGCTGCCCACCGTAACCGACGCCAATGTGGTGCTCGGCTACCTGCCCGAATCGCTCCTGGGCGGCACCTTCGCGCTCGACCGCGACGGCGCCAAAAAGGCGGTGCAGACCATCGCCGACGGGCTCGGCGTCTCGCTCATGGAAGCGGCGGCCGGCATCATCGACATCGTCAACGAAAACATGTTCGGCGCGCTCCGGCTCGTCTCCGTCCAGCAGGGCTACGACCCGCGCGAGTTCGCGCTCATGGGCTTCGGCGGCGCCGGGCCGCTGCACGCCAACGCGCTCGGGCGGCTGATGAACAGCTGGCCCGTGATCATCCCGCCCTCGCCCGGCGTGCTCTGTGCCTATGGCGATGCGACCACGCGCATGCGGGTGGAGACCCAGCGCAGCTTCAACAAGAGCGTGGAGGCGACCTCCGACGGCGAGCTGGCGGATCTGATGGGCCGGCTCGCCAGGCAGGTCATGCAAGAGCTCGAAGCCGAAGGCGTGCCCGAGGGCGAGATCGAGGTCACCTTCGAGGCGGATGTGCGCTATCTCGGCCAGGCTTTCGAGGTGCCGCTGCCCGTGGCGCGCGCCGATTTCGAGGCCGGCGGCGGGCTCGACGATTTGATGACGCGCTTCGATGCGGAGCACGAACGGCTCTTCACCTTCACCATGCATTCGCCGCATGAGGTGGTGAATATCCGGGCCACCGCGCTCGGCAAGCCGGCCAATGTGTCGGCGGAGGAGATTCCGACCGGCGACGGCGACCCGGCCGCCGCCAAGCTGCGCGACCACACGCTGTGGATGGACGGCGAGGAGAAGGCGGGCGTGATCTACGACCGCGCGAAACTGAAGGCGGGTGACAAGGTGCCCGGCCCGGCGATCATCGTCGAGATGGATTCCACCACCCTGGTGCTCGCCGGCCATACCGCCGAGATCGACCGCTTCGGCAACATCCTGATCAACCCGGCGGGTTAGAGCAGAATGAGTGCTGCCGCTTGCCCTTCGACAGGCTCAGGGCGAACGGACTGAAAAGGCAATTTACTACTCCGTTCGTGCTGAGCTTGTCGAAGTACGAACGGGGATCGAAGAGAAGGAAAGCGGACCATGCCCGCACGCATTATCGAGACCAACGACACCCCCTTCGCGCCGGTCGATCTGGACCCGGTGACCCTGGACATCATCGAGAACGCGCTCCGCAATGCGCGGGTGGAGATGGACGCGACCGTGTTCCGCACCGCCATGTCGCCCGGCATCCGCGAGCAGGGCGACGCCTTCCCGCTGATCGCCGACCATAACGGCCTCATGGTCGTCGGCCAGTTCGGCAGCTTCATCGACGGCTTCCTCAAGGGCTATGACGGCGACATCGAGGAAGGCGACATGATCTGGCTCTCCGACCCCTATTCCTGCGAGGGCGCGGTCAGCCACAACAATGACTGGCTCATCCTGCTGCCGGTGTTCCGCGAGGGCCGGCTGATCGGCTGGGCGTCGCATTTCGGCCACCAGACCGATATCGGCGGCAAGGTGCCGGGCTCGCTGCCGACCGACGCCAGCTCGATCTTTCAGGAAGGCGTGCGCATCCCGCCGGTCAAGCTCTACCGCAAGGGC
>JAKSBY010000273.1 GCA_022360855.1 Sphingomonadales bacterium
CTCGTCGATGATGGTCTCGAGCGCGCCCGTGTCCGAGACCTGCTTGAGGCCCTTTTCCTCGACGATCTCGCCTGCCGATTTGCCGGTCGCGAACATGTCTTCGAGGACGTCGCGGGCGATGCGCCCGGAGATGGTGCCTTCTTCCTGCAGCGCGATCAACTCCGCCGCCGCGGCGGCCGAGACCGGGCTGTCGGCGACCGCGATGCCGGCCTTGTTGAGGTGGCCGAAAAGATCGGAGATCACGAAGTTGGAGACCCGCGTGGCGATCTCCTTCTCCGGCTTGCCGCAGGCCTTGGCGGCGGAGGCCAGTAGCTCCTCGAAGAAGTCGGCCGAGGCGCGCTCCGCCACCAGCACGGCGGCGTTGTAGTCGGAAAGCCCGAGCTCGGATACGAACCGGGCCTTCTTGGCGTCGGGCAGCTCCGGCAGGCTGGCACCCGCCGCCTCGATGAAGGCTGGCTCCAGCTCCAGGGGCAAGAGGTCCGGATCCGGGAAGTAGCGGTAGTCGTGCGCCTCCTCCTTGGAGCGCATGGACCGCGTCTCGCCCTTGTTGGGATCGAACAGGCGGGTTTCCTGGTCGATCGTGCCGCCGTCCTCGATCACGTCCACCTGGCGCTGCGCCTCATGCTCGATAGCCTGCATGACGAAGCGCACGGAGTTTACGTTCTTGGTCTCGGTTCGCGTGCCCAGGGGCTCACCGGGACGGCGCACCGAGACGTTGACGTCGGCGCGCATGGAGCCCTCCTCCATATTGCCGTCGCAGGCGCCGATATAGCGCAGGATAGTGCGCAGCTTGCGGATGTAGGCGCCCGCCTCCTCGGGCGAGCGCATGTCCGGATCGGAGACGATCTCCATCAAGGCAACGCCGGAGCGGTTGAGGTCGACAAAGGTCTTATCCGGGTGCTGGTCGTGCATGGATTTGCCCGCGTCCTGCTCCAGATGCAGACGGTGGATGCCGACCTCCTTTGGTCCGGATTCGAGGTCGAGCGTGATCGTGCCGTGGCCGACGATGGGCTCCTCATACTGGGAGATCTGATAGCCCTGCGGCAGGTCCGGATAGAAGTAGTTCTTGCGCGCGAACACCGAATGGGCGTTGATCTCGGCGCCGAGGGCGAGGCCGGTACGCACCGCCTGACGCACGCATTCTTCGTTCAAGACCGGCAGCATGCCGGGCATGGCCGCGTCCACCAGCGAGACGTGACTGTTGGGCTCGCCACCGAATTCCGTGGAAGCGCCGGAAAAGAGCTTGGCCTCGGAGGTCACCTGGGCATGAACCTCCAGGCCGATCACCACCTCCCAGTCGCCGGTGGCGCCCTGGACGCGATAGCTCGCCTCGCTCATTTCCACCACTCCTTAGGCCGAGCGGTGAAACCCGCCGCCTGCTCGATCACTTCGGCGATCTTGAACACCGTCTCCTCGTCGAACGGCTTGCCGATAACCTGGAGGCCGAGGGGCAGGCCACGGCCCGAAAGCCCCGCGGGCACGGAGATCGCCGGAACGCCGGCCAAGTCCGCCGGCACGGTGAAGACGTCGTTGAAATACATGGCGAGCGGGTCGTCGAGCTTGTCGCCCAAGGGAAAGGCGTCGTTGGGCGCGGTCGGGGTGAGGAGCGCATCCACGGTCTCGAAAGCGTTCTGGAAGTCCCACGCGATCAGGGTGCGCACCTTCTGCGCCTTGAGGTAATAGGCGTCGTAATAGCCCGCCGAGAGCACATAGGTGCCGATCAGGACGCGCCGCTTGACCTCGGCGCCGAAGCCCGCCGCGCGGGTCGCCTCATACATCTCGGTCAGGCCGCTGCCCTCCGCCGCGACACGGAGCCCGTAACGCACGCCGTCATAGCGCGCCAGGTTGGACGAGGCCTCGGCGGGCGCGACGATATAGTATGCGGCGAGCGCATGTTTCGTGTGCGGCAGGGAAACGTCGACGACCTCGGCGCCGGCGTCCTTCAGCCAGGCGATGCCCTGCTGCCACAGGGCCTCGATTTCCGCCGGCATGCCCTCGGTGCGGTATTCCTTGGGCACGCCGATGCGCATGCCCTTGACGGAGCCGGTCAACGCCGCCTCGTAATCGTGCACGGGCCTGTCGACGGAGGTTGAATCCTTGGGGTCGTAGCCGGCCATGGAGCCGAGCAGGATGGCGGCATCGCGCACGGTGCGGCCAAACGGACCGGGATGGTCCAGCGACGACGCAAACGCCACCACGCCCCAGCGCGAGCAGCGGCCATAGGTGGGCTTGAGGCCGACGATACCGCAGAGCGAGGCCGGCTGGCGGATCGAGCCGCCGGTATCGGTGCCGATGGCGCCCAGCGCCGCATGCGCCGCCACCGCCGCGGCCGAGCCGCCGGAGGAGCCACCGGGCACCAGATCCGCGTCGCTGCCCTCGGCGCGCCAGGGGTTGATGCCGGGCCCGAAATGGCTGTGCTCGGTGGACGAGCCCATGGCGAACTCGTCCAGATTCGTCTTGCCGAGCATGACGGCGCCGTCGCCGAACAGATTGTTTGTGACGGTGGAACCGTAGGTCGGCACGAAGCCTTCCAGGATATGGCTGCCCGCGGTGGTCTGTATCCCGACCGTGCAGAACAGGTCCTTGACGGCAATGGGGATGCCGGTCATGGCCGCGCCCTCGCCGGCGGCCAGGCGCTTGTCGGCGGCTGTAGCCATCTCGGCCGCCTTGTCCGCCGTTTCGGTAATGAAGGCGTTCAGGGGCCGCGCCGCCTCCATGGCGCCGATGTAGGCCTGGGTCAGCTCGGCCGCGGAAAGTTCGCGGCCGTGCAGCCGGTCCCGCGCCTCGGCCAGGGTAAGGTCGAGAAGCTCGCTCATGGGCGCTACTCGATCACCTTGGGTACGGCATAGAAGCCGTATTGCGCGTCAGGCGCGTTCTTCAGCACATCCTCCGCCTTGTCGCCGTCCGAGACTTCGTCGGCTCGCAGATGCAGCCGCGTCTCCACTGCGCTGGTCATGGGCGGTACGCCGTCGGTGTCGACCTCGGCCAGCGCCTCGACCCAGTCGAGAATCGCGCTCAGCTCGCCAGCCAGGTGGTCGAGCTTGTCGTCTTCCACCTTGAGGCGCGCCAGACGCGCGATTTTGCTGACCGTTGCGGTATCGACGGACATGGCCGTATCTCTCTCTAGGTGCTGAGGGGCGGTGCGCGCGGAACTTACACAGCGCCTGCGTGCGGCGCAAGCGCCTCTGGACTGCGGTGCATTTCCCGCTAGGTTGGCACCATGGCCATGATCGCGGCGGAGCAGATCGTCACAAAAGACGGGCGCACGGTCACGCTGCGCGGCCCCGAGCCGCGCGACGCCCGCGCGCTCGTCGCTTATATGCGTCAGGCGCTCGCGACCGGCACCTATCTGAACCGGCTGCCCGAGGAATTCTCGCGCACGAGCTGGGCCCAGCGGCGCATCATCGCGCGCGCCCTGGCGGCCGAGCGTGAGCTCATGATTCTTGCCGAGGCCGAGGGCGGCATTGTCGGATTCATCGAGGCGGGCACCGACCCCCGCCGGCGCGTCCGCCACGTCGCCCGCTTCGGCGTGACGGTCGCCGAAGACTGGCGCGGCATCGGCGTCGGCCGGGCCCTGATCGGCGCGTTGATCGGCTGGGCCGAGGCCAACCCGGCCTTGGAGCGGCTCGAATTGCACGTACACTCGGAAAACGAGCCGGCCATGGCCCTTTACAAGTCGCTGGGATTCGCCGAAGAAGGCCGGCGGCGGCGCGCGATCAAATACGCCGACGGCCGCTACATGGACGACATCATCATGGCACGGTTCGTTTAAGACAGGGCACGGAATATGGCGCGGATCTTTCTCTACATCGTGGCGGGGGTGATTACCCTGGTCATCATTGCAGCGATTCTCTATCGCACGTTCGACGATGAATTGGCGCGCCTGGCCTTCGTGCCGACGAAGAGCTACGAGGAGACCGAACTTCCGCCGCCGCCGGACTATGGCGACGCGGACGCGTGGGCAGCTTTCAGCACAGAAGAGTCCCGCGTATTCGAGCGGCCCGAAGGCGTCGACGCGCCCGCCGACCTGCCCGCGGTCGACATATTCTTTGTCCACCCGACCACCTATCTGGAAAAGGACTACTGGAACGCGCCGATCAACGAAACGACCTCCTCGCAGCGCGTCGAGAACAGCATCATGATGAACCAGGCCGGCGCATTCAACGCCGCCGGCGACCGCATCTACGCACCGCGTTACCGGCAAGCGGCCTTCGGCGCGTTTCTCGATGAGACCGGCGATGGCGTGAAGGCGCTTATTACCGCCTATCAGGACGTTTCCCGGGCCTTTGCGCACTACGCCAAGACGCAAAATCAGGGCCGGCCGTTCATCCTTGCGGGCCACAGCCAGGGCGCCCTGCATGCGCTCTTCCTGCTGCGCGATCGGATCGCCGGAACACCGCTGGAGGATCGGCTGGTTGCCGCCTATATCGTTGGCTGGCCTGTCTCGGTCGAGGCCGACCTGGACGCGCTGGCCAATATCACGGCCTGCGAAGGCCCGGATGAGACGGGTTGTGTGGTCTCCTGGCAGAGTTTTACCTCGGGCGGCGACCCGACGGACATCCTTGAGGGCTTTGCAATAATGCCGGGGCTCTCGGGCGCTCTGAAAGGCGGCACGACCATGCTCTGCACCAATCCAATCACCTGGCTACGGGATGGCCAGACCGCGCCCGCCTCTGCGCATCTTGGAAAGGTGCCGCTGGCGCCCAGCACCGGAAGACTCGAGCCGCCCGAGCCGGCCAGCCTGAGCGCCGGCTGCGGGCCGGACGGCATCCTCTACGTCAGCCCCAGGCCCGGCGACGGCTTCGACACCTTTGTCCTCCCCGGCGACAATTATCACGTCTACGACATAAACCTCTTCTACATGGACGTCCGCGCCAATGCCCGCGCCCGTGCCCTGGCCTTTACGAGCGCCTTGAATTGACGCTGACGGTCAAGGAGCTGGCGGAGACGCTGGCAAAAGGCGCGCGCCTTGTCGGCCTCGATGTCGGCTCGAAGACCATCGGCCTGGCGCTGTCCGACACGACGTTGACCATCGCCACGCCCATGGAGACCGTCCGGCGGAAGAAGTTCACCCTCGACGCGGTGCGGCTCAAGGAAATCTGCACCGAGCAGAATGTTGGCGGGCTGGTGATCGGGCTGCCGGTCAATATGGACGGCAGCGAGGGGCCGCGTTGTCAGTCCGTGCGGCAATTCGCCAGGAATCTCGCGGAGATTGTCGACCTGCCGCAAACCTTCTGGGACGAGCGCCTGTCGACCCAGGCCGTTACCCGCACCCTGCTGGAAGCGGATGCCAGCCGCAAACGCCGCGCCGAGGTCGTCGACAAAATGGCCGCCGCCTACATCCTGCAGGGCGCGCTGGACCACCTGAAGAGCGGCTGAGCGTCCGGACTATCCCTCGATATGCTCGCGCAGCGCTGCGTTGAGCCGGGACTGCCAGCCTTTGCCCAGGCTGCGGAAATGGGCGACGATATCTTTGTCGAGCCGGATGGTGATGCGCTCCTTTGTGCGACCGGGCGGCCGGCCGCGGCCCCGCCATCCGCGCTTGAAGTCTTCTTCGGTCAAGAGGCGCGTATCCGGGTCAGACGCCACCGCAGCACGAATGGTGGCCTCCTCCTCGGGCGTATTATCGCGGATCACGGGGGGTTTTCTGCTAGTCATAAAATGCCTTTCGCCAGAGCTTGGTCTCGTGGTTTTCAGGGCGCCTCAGGGAAATGATGCGTATTCTGTCGCCGCGATACGTGTAGATCATCACCGCCAGCCGGTCGTCGAACGGAGCGATGGATATGAACCGCACCTCATCAAAAAAACCAATATCCTCGACCGTGTAGGCGAAATCCCAATCGAAATTTACTGCATCGGTAAAGTCCAAGCCATGTTTAGCCAGGTTGCTTTGCCGCTTGGCTTCGTCCCACTCGAATTCCGAGTCACCAGTCACACATAAATGTACATACATTTAATCAGAAGTTCAAGTTTTCTTGTGCATACAAAAATAAGTAGCCCGTAACCAAGTCAACAACCACTTGCCCCACCCTGCGGCCGGCCCTATAAGTCCTGCTTTGATGAATGCCCCCACGACGAGCGAAGGCTATCCCCGGGCGATGGTTGAGCCATCGGGGGGAAACCCGTTTCCGCACAAGCACTTACTGGCAATCGCCGACCTTGAGCCGGAGCAGATTCAATTCCTGCTCGACACCTCCGAATCCTACATCCGGCAGAATCGCAAGCGCAAGAAGCGCAAGGCCAAGCTCAAGGGCCTGACACAGATCAACCTGTTCTTCGAGACCTCGACGCGCACCCTGATGTCGTTCGAGATCGCCGGCAAGCGGCTCGGCGCCGACACCGTCTCCATGGCGACCTCGGCTTCCTCGATCAAAAAGGGCGAGACCCTGCTCGATACCGCACTCACGCTGAACGCCATGCATCCGGACGTGCTCGTGGTACGGCACGGTCAGGCGGGCGCGGTCGAGCTGTTGGCCCAGAAGATGGACTGCGCGGTGATCAATGCCGGCGACGGCCGGCACGAGCACCCGACCCAGGCGCTCCTCGATGCGCTCACCATCCGCCAGCGCAAGGGCCGCATTCACGGCCTGACCGTGGCGATCTGCGGCGACATCGCCCATTCCCGCGTGGCGCGCTCCAACTTCCACCTGCTCACCGCCATGGGCGCGCGCGTCCGCGCGGTGGCGCCGCCGACCCTGATGCCCCAGGACGTAGGCCGTTTGGGCGTTGAGCCGCATACCAACATGCATGAGGGCCTTAACGGCGCGGATATCGTGATGATGCTGCGTTTGCAGCAGGAGCGCATGCAGGGCGCCTTTCTGCCGTCGCTGGAAGAGTATTACCACTTCTACGGCCTCACCGAGGAAAAGCTCGCCAGCGCCAGGCAAGATGTGTTGATAATGCATCCCGGGCCGATGAACCGGGGCGTGGAGATCGCCACCAGCGTCGCCGACGATATCGACCGCTCGGCGGTTCAGGAGCAGGTCGAGATGGGCGTGGCCGTGCGCATGGCCGTGCTCGATATACTCACGCGCCCCCTGCGCGAAAAGCGGTCGGAAGCGGCGTCAGCCCCCCTCCCCTCGGAGGCGGCGGAATGACGGCGCGGTTCCTGACCGACGTCCGGCTCATCGACCCCGCCTCGGGCCTCGATGCACCCGGTCATCTCCTGATCGAAGACGGCCGGATCGCGGCGTTTGGCGCCGACGTCTCCTGCCCCGACGGCATTGAGCCGGAGGACTGCGGCGGCCGCGTGCTGATGCCGGGCCTGATCGACATGCGGAGCTTCGCACCCGATCGCAAGGCGGCGGCGGCCGGCGGCATTACAACCACCGTGCTGCAGCCCAACCGCACCCCGCCCATCGACAACGACGCGATGATCATCCGGGCGGCCGCCAACGGCGGCGGCAACGTGCGGGTGCGCGTGATGGGCGCGGCAACCCGCGATCTTGCCGGCGAGGCCATGGCCGAGATCGGCCTGATGGCGGAAGCCGGCGCCGTGGCGTTTACCGACGGCCGCTCGGCGGTCGCCGATTCCGAGCTCATGCGCCGGATTTTGGAGTATGCCGGCATGTTCGGCGGGCTGATCGTGCAGCACGCGGAAGATCCGAGCCTAGCCAATGGCGGCGTCATGCATGAGGGCGAGATCGCCACCCGGCTCGGCCTGCCCGCGATTCCCGATACGGCCGAGGCGATCATCCTGGAGCGCGATCGCCATCTCGTCGCGCTGACCGGCGGGCGCTACCACGCGGCGCAGGTCTCCAGCGCGCGCGGGCTCGACGTCGTCCGCCGGGCCAAGGTGGACGGGCTCGCGGTTTCCTGCGGCGTCAGCCCGCACCATCTGACCCTGAACGAAACGGCGATCGGCGATTACCGGACCTTCGCCAAGACCTCGCCACCGCTGCGCAGCGAAGACGACCGGCGCGCCCTGGTTGCCGGCCTTGCCGACGGGACCATCGACGTGATCTGCTCGAGCCACGACCCGCAAGACGAAGACGCCAAGCGCCTGCCCTTCTCGCAAGCCGCCGATGGCGTGCTCGGCTATCAGACCATGCTGCCCCTGGCGCTGGCCCTCTACCACAAAGGCGAAGCCGAGCTGATGACCGTGCTCAAGGCCATGACCAGCCGGCCGGCCGAACTGCTCGGGCTCGACGCCGGGCGGCTTGCCGCCGATGCTCCCGCCGACCTCATCCTGGTGAGCCTCGACGCGCCGTGGCAGGTTGACCCGGACGCGCTCTTGAGCCCGACCCGCAACACGCCGTTCGAAGGCATGCCGGTGCAGGGCCGGGTCGAAGAAACGCTGGTTGCGGGCCGGACCGTGTTCAAGAGACCGGCCTGATCCATGGATTGGCCCACAATCGCCGTTGTTACCGCCGCCTATTTGATCGGCGCTATTCCTTTCGGGCTCGTTCTGACGCGGCTGGCGGGCACCGCCGATATCCGCAAGATCGGCTCCGGCAATATCGGCGCCACGAATGTGCTGCGCACGGGCAATAAAGGCCTCGCCCTGCTCACCCTGTTTTTGGACGTCGCCAAGGGTGCGGCCGCCGTCCTGCTCGCTTATCGCCTGGCGCCCGAGGCGACTGTCTATGCCGGCGCCGCCGCCTTTCTCGGCCATTGCTTTCCGGTCTGGCTGCGCTTCAAAGGCGGTAAGGGGGTGGCGACGTTTCTCGGCGTTCTCGCCGCGGCGGCCTGGCTGGTCGGCCTGATGACCGCGGCGACCTGGATCGTTTCCGCCTTCGTCGGCCGAATCTCGTCGCTGGCGGCGCTCATCTCGGCAATCCTTGCGCCGGCCTACGCCTTCGTTTTCGCAGGCGCCGACACGACCATTCTGGCGGGGTTCATGGCGCTGGTGATCCTGGTCAAGCACGCCGACAACATCACCCGCCTGAGGCGTGGCGAGGAGCCGAGAATCGGCCAGAAATAGGGGTGCCCCCACCGCTTTTGGTTGACTCGGGCCGGCGCTGCGCCAAACATGCCCCCGATGGGGGCGGAGACATCAAAAACAGGGCTGAAGTCCGCTGAACGGCTGGCCCGGGTCCGGCTGGCGCGCAGCGAAAATATCGGACCGATCACCTTCCGGCAGCTTGTCCGGCAGTTCGGCAATGCGGTCTCGGCACTGGACGCGCTGCCCGACTTGGCACGGCGGGGCGGCCGTGCAAAGTCAGTCAAAATCCACAGCAAAGCGTCCGCGGAGCGGGAAGTCACGGCGGCGGAAACCTACGGCGCGGAATTGATGGTCCTGGGCGATGCGGATTACCCGCCCGCACTTGCCGCTATCGAGGACGCGCCACCGGTCCTCTATCGCAAGGGCCATGCCCACCTTCTGACGTCTCGCCGCATCGCTATCGTCGGCGCGCGCAATGCCAGCGCCGTGGGCCGCAAATTCACCCGCCAGCTGGCGCGGGATTTGGGCGAAGCGGGGCTCGTGGTCGTCTCCGGCCTGGCGCGCGGCATCGACACCGCCGCCCATGAAGGCGCGCTCGCGACAGGCACCATCGCCTGCGTTGCTGGCGGCATGAACATCCCCTATCCGAAGGAAAACACCGAGCTGCACGACGCTATCGAGGAACAGGGCCTGATCGTCTCGGAAATGCCCATGGGAACGCAGCCCAAGGCAAGCCATTTCCCGCGCCGCAACCGGATCATCTCAGGCCTCAGTCTCGGTATCGTGGTGGTGGAAGCCGCGTTTCGCTCCGGCTCCCTGATCACCGCCCGGCTCGCCGGCGAACAGGGCCGCGAGGTGTTCGCCGTGCCCGGATCACCCCTGGATCCCCGGTCCAAAGGCACCAACAACCTGATCCGCGACGGCGCCACCCTGGTGGAGAATGCAGCAGACGTGCTCGACATATTGCGGGACCTGCCGCGCGGGCCCATCGCCGAGCCCGACAAACGGCTGTTCGACGGCCCCCCGGCGCAGCCCGTCGGCGAACAGGAACTGGCGAGGGCACGGCCCGCCATCCAGGAATCTCTGAGCCCCACGCCCGTGGAAATCGACGAGATCATCCGCTCGACCAAGCTCCCGGCCAGTGTCGTTTTGACCGTGTTGTTGGAGCTCGAAGTGGCGGGTGTTGCCGCCCGATTACCGGGAAATCGCGTGGCGTTGATCTGATTTTTTTATTGAAATTCAATCACCGCAAGCTAATTGAGGGCGCATTGCGTGCACCGATGTCGCCCCTTTCAGAGGCGGTGACGAGGCCAAAAAAGTAAGAGAATCAGCCAGTTATGAAGGTTGTTGTTGTCGAATCGCCTGCCAAGGCCAGAACGATAAACAAGTATCTGGGCTCGGACTACCGCGTGCTGGCCAGCTTCGGCCATGTGCGGGATCTGCCGTCGAAAGACGGCTCCGTCCGCCCCGAGGAAGACTTCGCCATGACCTGGGCCGTGGACAGCGATTCCAACAAGCGCCTCAAGGACATTGCGGACGCGGTCAAGGGCGCCGACGGTCTCTACCTGGCGACCGACCCGGACCGCGAGGGCGAGGCGATCTCCTGGCACGTGCTCGAGGTCCTGGCCAAGAAAAAGGCACTGAACGGCCGGCCGGTCCATCGCGTCGTCTTCAACGAGATCACCAAGCCCGCCGTGGTCAAGGCCATGGCCGAGCCGCGCGAGATCGACAAGGAGCTGGTGGACGCCTATCTGGCGCGCCGTGCGCTGGACTATCTGGTCGGCTTCACCCTGTCGCCGATCCTGTGGCGCAAGCTGCCGGGCGCGCGCTCGGCGGGGCGCGTACAGTCCGTCGCGCTCCGGCTGATCTGCGACCGCGAGATCGAGATCGATAAATTCGTTCCCCAGGAATACTGGTCGATCACCACGACCCTGGCGACGCCCGCCGGCGACACCTTCAAGGCGCGCTTGGCGGAGCTCGACGGCACCAAGCTCAAGCGGCTGGACATCAAGGACCAGGCCGCGGCCGAAGCGGCGGTGGCGGCCATCCGCGAACGCGACCTGGCGGTCGCGCAGGTCGAAAGCAAGCCGCAGAAGCGCCACCCGCAGCCGCCCTTCACGACCTCGACCCTGCAGCAGGAAGCGTCCCGCAAGCTCGGCTTTTCCGCGTCGCGCACCATGCGGACCGCGCAGAAGCTCTATGAGGGCAAAACCATCGACGGCACCACCACCGGCCTCATCACCTATATGCGCACCGACGGCGTTTCCATCGCCCAGGAAGCGATCACCGGCTGCCGCGACGTAATCGGCCGGGACTACGGCAAAGATTACGTGCCCGACGCGCCCCGGATCTACAAATCCAAGGCGAAGAACGCGCAGGAGGCCCATGAGGCGGTGCGGCCCGTGGACCTCGCCCGCCGGCCGGCCGATGTTGCGCGCGCGCTGGATGACGACGAACGCCGGCTCTACGAACTGATTTGGAAGCGTACTATAGCCAGCCAGATGGAAAGCGCGGTGCTGGAACGCACCACCGCCGATATCCGCCCGGCCGACGGCAAGCTGATGCTGCGCGCCACGGGCCAGGTGGTGCGTTTCGACGGCTTCCTGAAGCTCTATCAGGAAGGCCGGGACGACGAGGCCGACGAGAACGGCGACGGCCGCCTGCCGCCCCTGGAAAAGGCGATGGCGCTTGAGACCCGCAAGATCGAGCCGAAGCAGCATTTTACCGAGCCGCCGCCGCGCTACTCCGAGGCCTCGCTGGTCAAGAAGCTGGAAGAACTGGGCATCGGCCGGCCGTCGACCTACGCCTCCATCCTGAGCGTGCTGCGCGAGCGCAATTACGTGCGCATGGAGCGCAACAAATTCGTCGCCGAGGACAAAGGGCAATTGGTTATCGCCTTCCTGGAGAATTTTTTCGAGCGCTATGTGGAGTACGACTTCACCGCCAAGCTTGAGCAGCAGCTCGATGAGATATCCGCAGGAAAAGCCGAGTGGAAGACCGTGCTGCGGCAGTTCTGGAACGATTTCGAGCCCAAGACCCAGGAAGTGATGGGCGTCAGGAACGCAGTCATCCTGGAAGCCTTGAACGAGCATCTGGCGCCGCACGTCTTCAAGGTCGAGGAAGAGGGCGTGGACCCTCGCGCCTGCACCGCCTGCGAAGACGGCCGGCTGAGCCTGAAGGTCGGGCGCTACGGCGCGTTTATCGGCTGCTCCAACTACCCGGAGTGCCGGTTTACGCGGCAGCTCGGTAACGGCGAAGACCAGAAGGCCGCCAACGGACAGGCCAGCGAGCCGCAGGTGCTCGGCGTCGATCCGGAGACCGGCCGCGAGATCTCGCTGCGCGACGGGCGCTTCGGCCCCTATGTGCAGCGCGAGGCCGAGGGCAAGGAAAAGCCGGCGCGCGCGTCGATCCCCAAGGACGTAACACCTGACCGGGTCGATCTTAAGATGGCGCTGGCGCTTCTCAATCTGCCGCGGCTGGTCGGCGAGCACCCGTCGACCGGCGAGCCGATCAAGGCGACGATCGGGCGCTACGGCCCCTATCTTTCGCACGGCAGCGAATCGGCCAGCCTGCAATCCACCGAGGACGTTTTCACCATCGGTATCAACCGCGCGGTGACCGTACTGGCCGAAGGTGGCAAACGCGGCGGCCGCGCCGCGCCCAAGGTGCTGCGCGAATTGGGCGCCCATCCCGACGACGGCGAGACAATCGCGCTGATGGACGGCCGCTACGGCCCCTACGTCAAGCACAAAAAGATCAACGCCACCGTGCCGCGCGGCAAGGATGTCGACAGTTTGACCCTTGACGAAGCCGTCGAACTGCTTAAAGCAAAAGCTGCCAAGGGTGGCCGCAAAAAACGGCGTAAGAAGAGCGCGGCTTAACCTCCCTGGCCGACTTTCGGAGCCAGCGGCCACGCCGCAGGGAGTCTCGTTGTCCAGGAAAAAGAAATCCGCCTCTGCGCCGCTGCCGACCAAGGCGGACATCCTCAAATACGTTGCCGAAAACCCCGGAAAGCTGACCAAGCGCGATATCGCGCGGGCCTTCCAGGTGCGCGGGTCGGACCGCATCTATCTCAAGCAGCTCCTTAAAGAGCTCATTGCCGAGGGTGCACTGGAGCGCGGCTTTGGCCGCACCATCGCGACGCCGGGCGCCTTGCCGCGGGTCACGGTGATCGAGGTGACGGGGGTCAGCTTCGACGGCGAGGTGATGGCGCGGCCCGCGAGCTGGCGGCATGAGGAGAAGCCGCCGACCATCTTCGTCAAGCCCGAGCGCGGCCGGCGGCTCCGCGCGCTCGGCATCCGCGACCGGGCGCTTGCGCGGCTGGAGCCCAACAACGACCGCGGCGACACCTATTCGGCGCGCATCATCCGCATCATCGAATCGGCGCCGAGCCAGATCTTGGGTATCTTCCGGGAGGGCCTGCCCGCGGCCCGCATCCAGCCCACCGACAAACGCGAGCGGTCGGAGTTCACGGTTGCGCCGCCCGATAGCATGAACGCCAGGAACGGCGAGCTCGTACTGGCCGAACTACTGCCCGCGCGCGGCGGCCGCTATCTCGGCCTCAAGCCGGCACGGGTGGTGGAGCGGCTGGGCGATCTGGACGAGCCGAAATCCATCAGCCTGATCGCCATCCACGCCCACGGCATCCCCACCGAGTTCCCCGGAAAAGCGCTGCGCGACGCGGAAGTCGCCGTGGCGCCGGAATTGGGCGAGCGCGAGGACCTGAGATCAATTCCGCTGATCACCATCGACCCGGCCGACGCCCGCGACTTCGACGACGCGGTGTGGGCCGCGCCCGACGACGACCCCAAGAACCCGGGCGGCTGGCAGGTCATGGTCGCCATCGCGGACGTCGCCCATTTCGTGCGGCCCGGCAGCGCGCTCGACCGCGAGGCGCGCCGGCGCGGCAACAGCTGCTATTTCCCGGACCGGGTCGTGCCCATGCTGCCCGAGGCGCTGTCGAACGAGCTCTGCTCGCTCAAGCCGGACGAAGACCGCGCTTGCCTGGCGGCCAGGATGTGGTTCGATAAGGACGGCCGCAAGCTCAGGCACGCGTTTACCCGTGGCCTGATGCGCTCGGCCGTCCGGCTCAGCTACGGTGACGCTCAATCCGCCGTGGACGGCGATGCCGACAGCCCCGCGGCCCAACATGCGGAGACCCTGCTGAAGCCGCTTTACGGCGCCTACGCCGTGCTGATGCGCGCCCGCGCCAGGCGCCAGCCCCTGGATCTGGACCTGCCGGAGCGGCGCATCGAGCTCAACGATCTCGGCGAGGTCGAGTCCATTACCGTGCGTGAACGGCTCGACGCCCACCGGCTGATCGAGGAATTCATGATCCAGGCCAATGTGGCGGCGGCGGAGACGCTGGAGGCGAAGCGGACGCCCTGCATGTACCGCGTGCATGACGAGCCGAGCCTGGAAAAGGTCGAGGCCTTGCGGGAGTTTTTGGCGTCGCTCGACCTCAAGCTGGCGCGCGGCCAGGTGATGCGGCCCGAGCTGTTCAACCGCCTCCTCGCCCAGGCCACGGGCTCGCCGCATTTCGAGCTCCTCAGCATCGTCATCCTCAGGAGCCAGATGCAAGCCTATTACGCGCCCGACCAGGCCGGCCATTTCGGCCTCGCCCTGCCCCGCTATGCCCATTTTACCTCGCCGATCCGCCGCTATGCCGACATCCTCGTCCACCGCGGGCTGATCCGCGCTCTCGGCCTGGGTGCGGACGGGCTGAGCGAGGAGGATGCAGAGAACATGGCGGAGACGGGCGAGCTGATCTCCAATACCGAGCGCCGCGCCATGGCCGCCGAACGCGACTCGGCCGACCGCTACCTGGCGGCTCATTTCAAAGACAAGATCGGCGCCGAGTTCGAGGGCAAGATCTCAGGCGTCAGCCGGTTCGGCCTGTTCGTCCGCCTCGAACCGTCGGGCGCCGACGGCCTAGTGCCGGTCTCCTCGGTTTCCTCCGACTATTTCGACCATGTTGAGGCCCAGCACGCGCTGATCGGGCGGCGGACGGGCAAGGCGTATCGGTTGGGCGATTCGGTCTCGGTACGGCTGGCCGAGGCCAACGGCCTGACCGGCGGGATCAAGCTGGAACTGCTCTCGGAACCTTCGAGGCTGCCCGCCTTCCTGCGCAACGCGCCGCGGCGGCGCGCCGGCAAACCGAAGGGAAAGTCCGGCAAACGGCAGAGGTCATGACGAATGAACGCCCCCTCACCCTCCGCGCCTTGCGGCGCTCCTCCCTCTCCCCCGCGGGGAGAGGGCTGGGGTGAGGGGGCTCACTTCATCGCATTGCGGATTTTGGTGAGGTAGGGCTCGGCCGCCGCCTCGTCGGCGTCGAAATGATCGTCGAGCGCCTCGGCCATGCGGTCGACGTAGAGCTGCGCGCCAGTAAGCGTTTCCGCGTCCAACCGCTCTCGCCCGGCAAGATAGTCTTCCAGACTGTGCGAAAGCTTGAGCAGGACCCGGCTCTCATAGGTGGCGGCCAGGCCCTTCAGGCTATGCGCGAGCTGGCGGATGTCGGCCAGGGCCTGCT
The DNA here is from genome assembly GCA_022360855.1 of Sphingomonadales bacterium. Classification (GTDB taxonomy): domain Bacteria; phylum Pseudomonadota; class Alphaproteobacteria; order Sphingomonadales; family JAKSBY01; genus JAKSBY01. Next base: position 15,414 of record JAKSBY010000273.1, read on the forward strand.
CCGGCGCCGCGTTCCCCTTGCGGCAGGCTTCGAGCAAACGGTCCAGGCCGGCGATGCGGTCTTCGGCCGCCTCGACCGCCTCGGCCCGCAACTCATCGAGACTGATTTTGTCGGCAAAAGTCGCGCACATCTCTCGGCTCCCCTGGCGCGCAAGACTAGCGGGCATTGGTTATCAAGCGGTTAGGCATGACCCCCGGCACCGAAATTTGCCCTCGTGTCGCGGCGAGCCAGCCGTTATGGTCGGCCCAATACGGGATCCTGAGGGGGAACAGATCGGCATGTCGGCGTCGCTTCGCGGAGTGTTGAGTCTCTTCAGCGAGACCCTCCGCGACCTCGCCCCGATCCTTCTCATCATTACCTTCTTCCAGGTCGCCGTGCTGCGCCAGCCGGTGGACAATCTGGCGGAAATCGCCATCGGGTTCGTGTTCGTCCTGCTCGGCCTCGGCATTTTCATCCGCGGGCTGGAGATGGCGCTGTTCCCGCTCGGCGAGACGCTGGCAAATGCGTTCGTGCGCAAGGGCTCGCTGTTCTGGCTGCTGCTGTTCGCCTTCGGGCTCGGTTTCGGCACGACCGTGGCCGAACCGGCGCTGATCGCGGTCAGCGAGGAGGCGGCCAAGGTCATGTCGGGCGCCGGGTTCATCGAGGCCGGCGCGGCCAGCGAATCGGGCACGGCCAAGGCGCTCCGCTACACCGTCGCCGTCTCGGTCGGCAGCTCGCTGGTGCTCGGCGTCTTGCGCATCCTCAAGGGGTGGCCGATCCAGTGGCTGATCATCTCGGGCTACATGATCGTCGTCGCCATCACCTCCATCGCGCCGGTGGAGATCGTCGGCATCGCCTATGATTCGGGTGGTGTGACGACCTCGACGATCACGGTGCCGCTGGTGACCGCGCTCGGCGTCGGCCTGGCCACAGTGATCAAGGGCCGCAACCCGATGATCGACGGTTTCGGCCTGATCGCCTTCGCCAGCCTGTTTCCGATCATCTTCGTGCTGCTCTTCGGCGTGGTGATCAGCGCATGACCGGCGCTCTCATAACCGATCTCGGGGAGACCATGCTGTCGACCGTGTTCGACGTGGTGCCCATCGCGGCGATCCTGCTCGGCTTTCAGCTCGGCGTCCTGCGCCGGCGCATCCCCAACCTGCGCCGGGTGCTGATCGGCTCCGGCTACGTGGTTCTCGGGCTCGGCTTTTTCCTGTTCGGGCTCGAACACGCGCTGTTCCCGCTCGGCAAGGTCATGGCGCAGCAGTTGACCGATCCCGCCTTCATCGGCGCCGGCCGGATGGCATATGCGTTGAGTTGGACCGATTACTACTGGACCTATCTGTTCGCCTTCGCCATCGGCTTTTCCACCACCATCGCCGAGCCGGCGCTGATCGCCGTCTCCATCAAGGCGCGCGAGGTCTCGGGCGGCGCGGTCGGGGCCTGGGGGCTCAGGGTCGCCGTGGCGCTCGGCGTCGCCGCCTCGATCGCCATCGGCGCGCTCAGGATCGTCACCGGCACGCCGCTCTACCTCTATATGATCGTCGGCTATCTGGTGCTGGTCATCCAGACCTTCTTCGCGCCCAGGATGATCGTGGCGCTGGCCTATGATTCCGGCGGCGTCACCACGTCGACGGTCACGGTGCCGCTGGTCACCGCGCTCGGGCTCGGGCTGGCGTCCAGCGTACCGGGCCGCAGCGCGCTTCTCGACGGCTTCGGGCTGATTGCCCTGGCCAGCCTATTCCCTATGATAACCGTCATCGGCTACGCGCAGATAAGCGCGCGGCTGGCGCGCCGGGGCGGGCGCGCCGGGCCCCGGCCGATCGCCGCCAAGGAAGGACCCAGCCCATGAAGTTCAAGCTGATCGTCGTCATGGTCGAGGACGACCTGACCGAGCGCGCCATCGAGACCGCGCGCGCCCACGGCGCCACCGGCTGCACCGTGATCACCAGCGCCCGCGGCGAGGGCCTGGAGCCGACGCAGACCTTTCTCGGGCTGACCGTCGCCGGCCAGTGCGACGTCGTCCTCTTCCTCGTCGAGGAGCACTCCAGCCGCGCCATCGTCGAGGCGGTGGCCGCGGCCTGCCAGCTCGACGTCAAGCCCGGCACGGGCGTCGCCTTCCAGGTCGATATCGAAGATGCGATCGGCCTGCGCAGCCAGATCGCAAGCATCCAGGAAGAGATTGGCAAGGAGGAATTGTGATGGAAACCGGCACGATCAGGGTCGCCGAGGTGACGCGGACCTCATTGCATGTGGTCGACGGACTGGCGACCGTGCAGGACGCCATCGAGGAAATGCACCGCCACTCGGTCTCCTCGCTCGTCATCGAGCGGCGCGACGACGACGACGAATACGGCGTCGTCACCGTCCACGACATCGCCGCCAAGGTGGTCGCGGTGAACCGCTCGGCGGAGCGCACCAGCGTCTACGAGATCATGACCAAGCCGGCGCTCACCGTCTCCGCCGAGATGAACGTCAAATACGCCATCCGGCTCCTGTCCCGCCTCGGCCTGACCCGCGCGCTGGTCACGGACGGCAACGCCCTCCTCGGCCTCGTCACCCTGCGCGACCTCGTCGTCAGCTACGCGGGCGGGGAGATAGGGGAGGAGTAGACCTCGGGTCCACCAGGGTCGACGGCGACGCACTCCACGGCTTGGCCTCAACGCTCGACCTTTAGGAGAGCAGGCCCATACGTAGGCGCCAAAGGATTCGGGGTTTGGCTCCTTTTCGTGTATGATTTAGGGTAGTAGAGAAGAAGTCCCTGGGTGCAGGACAGAACGTGGAACGCAAGCTGATCGAGCGGGTTGATTCGAGTGATCGCAAACCCCATTTTTCTAAGGGATTTTATTAGCACCAGCTGGCCCATCGGGAGACTGACAGTGGTTGATAGCTCATCTCCGGTTGTAGAAGATGATCCGGAAGAAAAGGTATTGGAGAGCATTCTAAACACCCTGAGTGCCACCGGACCAATGCAACTGGAAGCAATAGTAAGAATGCTGGAGCTCTATTCTCATCCCGCCGCGGAAAAGATTCTTAGCATGGCGATGGCCGACGGGATGATCGTGAAGGATCCAAAAAGCGGCGATATCAGCGTTAACGACTTCGGTCGGAAGATCAGTGAGGAAATCCGACAATCCATGGGGGCGGAGGAAATTCATGGAGGAGGGCAGCAGCACTACAAACGTAGCTGACGTCTTAAATTCAAGCGATTTTTATCTTGTTGCAATTCTCGGCCTACTGCTCGGCACTGCCGAACTTATGGGTCGGTACCGTGATGACCCGGTTAGAATTTTCAAGTGCTTTTATGCCTGGGTATATGTCAGCATAAATGCCGTCCTGGCGGTCATCAGTCTCATCCTGATCCAAAAACTCGGATTGAGCTTCGTTCCAGATCCTGCCAACTCGACACCCGCCGACGCCGGACGCATTTATGACATCATCGCAGCGGGCTTTGGCGGCGCGGCTTTTTTTCGATCATCCGTGATGAAAACTAAGCACGGCGATACGGATATCGCGATTGGCCCCGCCATAGTCATCGATACGATGCTGAAAGTCACGGACCGTGAGGTTGACCGATTCCGTGCGCAGCAACGCGCGCAAGATATTGCTAAACTAATGAGCGGAATCAATTTAGATCAGGCCAGCCGGCTGGTAATTCCGTTTTGTATTGCTCTAATGCAAAATGTCGGAGCAGCCGAGCGCGAAAAACTGCAACAGTCAGTGCTGTCGCTTGGAAAAGACACAAATATTGATAGCAAGACCAAGCCCATGATTCTGGGGCTTCGACTGGTTGATATGGTCGGATTTGGGGTATTGGAGTCGGCGGTCACGGCGCTTCGCGACAAAATGCTACTTGGCACGAAATCACCTGCTGAGGATACGCGCGGCTGGATTCGTGACGTCTTCGAAACAGTCAAGGAAGCCACCAAGCTTTCGCCCGCGACAAAAAAAGAAAATGCTGATTCAGAAGCCGATTCGGCTGGATCGGAAGCTGATCGGCAGAAGACAGATACTGCCGCGGGCCAAGAATCGGCTGAGGGCACTCCCCCGAGGAGCTAGCGCCAGTGCTGGTCCGCTGGTATTTACGCAGCCAAAAGGTTGCATTTATTGGCGGCGCTACTATAAAAGCGCAACTGAGAGGTTGCGCAAATGACAGACATCGAAGACAAAATCGAAAAGGTCATCGAGCTGGCCGCGCCGGTGGCGCGGGTGTGGCAGGCGATCACCGATCACGAGGAGTTCGGTCAGTGGTTCCGGGCCGCGCTGGACGGGCCGTTCCGGGTTGGCGAGGTGACCACCGGGCGGGTCACCCATCCCGGCTACGAGCATATGGAATGGCGGACCACGACAGAGCGCATGGAGCCGGAGCGCCTGTTTTCCTTTTCCTGGAGCCCGACCGACATGGAGCCCGGCGCCGACCACGACAACGCACCCAAGATGTTGGTGGAGTTCCGGCTCGAGCCGACCGAAAGCGGCACGCGGCTGACGATCACCGAATCCGGCTTTGCCTCACTCCCCGATCCCGAGCGGCTGGAGGCTTTTCGTAGGAACAAAGAGGGTTGGGACATCCAGGCCCAAAACATCACGGCCCATGTCGGCGGCTGAACCCATGCCTGGCGATCCGGCGCGAGTCTTTTTCGCGCCGATGGCGGTAAATTCCGCAACCAGAAGGTTGCATTTATTCATGGCCCCACTATAAAAGCGCAACTGGGAGGCTGCACAAATGACAGATGTAGAAGACAAGATCGAAAAGGTGATCGACTTGGCCGCGCCGGTCTCGCGGGTGTGGCGGGCGGTCACCGATCATGAGGAGTTCGGCCAGTGGTTCCGGGTCGCGCTGGACGGGCCGTTCCGGGTCGGCGAGGTGTCGACCGGCCAGATCACCCATCCTGGCTACGAGCATCTGGAATGGTGGGCCCGGACCGAGCGCATGGAGCCCGAGCGCCTGTTCGCCTTTTCCTGGTGCCCCACGGTATTCGAGCCCGGCTCGGACTATGAGAACGAGCCCAAGACCCTGGTCGAGTTCCAGCTCGAGCCCACCGAAAGCGGCACGCGGCTGACCATCACCGAATCCGGTTTTGCCTCGCTCCCCGATGCCGACCGGCTGGAGTCCTTCCACCGGAACAGCGAGGGGTGGGACGGCCAGGCCCAGAACATCGCAGCCCATGTCGACGGCTGAGCCTGCCGGGGCGCCGGCCGACACGGCGAGCGTCTTTTCCGCGCTCGGCGACGCGACGCGGCTGGCGCTGATTTCCCGCCTCGCCGACGGCCGGCCACGGTCGATCACGCAGCTTACCGGCGGCCTCAACCTGACCCGGCAAGGCGTCAGCAAGCATTTGCGCGTGCTCGAGCAGGCGGGCGTCGTC
>JAKSBY010000586.1 GCA_022360855.1 Sphingomonadales bacterium
GCCTCTTCCGCCTCTATCACGGCCACGGGCCAAAATACGATTAGGCCCACCCTGTCATTGCGAAGAGCCTCAGCGACGCGGCGCTCCCTTAAGTACCAGGTACTTAAGGGTAAAGTACCTGTTAAGGGTAAAGTACCTGGTACTTAAGACCTGTCATTGCGAGGCGGCGCCGAAGCAATCTCGGGGCGACGGGGCTGTGCCGCGACCAGATCGCCGCGGCCCTCCGGGCCTCGCGATGACAAGGGAAAGGGCCGGGAACGGGGAGGGGAATGGGGCATCCCCTCAATAGCTGAATTCTTCGAACACTTTCCTGACGTCCCCGGCCCAGGGGCCGTGGTAGCGGGCGAGGAGGTCGTCGGCGGGGGCGTGGCCGGTGTCGACGGCGTCGTGGAGGGCGGACAGGAAGCCGGCTTCGGTTTCGCCCCCGGTGTTGAGCCTGGCGCGGGCGTCGAGGCCGGCGGTGGCGATGTCGAGAACGCGGCCGGCGAGGTCGCGGACGGTCTCGCCGCGGAATTCGGTCTTGAGGCCGGTCTTGGGGACTTCGGCGCGTAAGACCTCATGCTCCTCCAGGGTCCAGTCCTTGGCCAGGTCCCAGGCAGCGTCCAGCGCGGATTGATCATAGAGCAGCCCGACCCAGAGGGCGGGGAGCGCGCAGAGCCGGCTCCAGGGGCCGCCGTCGGCGCCGCGCATCTCCAGGAAATGCTTGAGCCGGACCTCGGGGAAGACGGTGGTCAGGTGGTCCTCCCAGTCCTTCAGGGTCGGCTTCTCGCCGGGGAGCGCCGGCAGCCGGCCCGCCAAGAAGTCGCGGAAGGACTGGCCCGCCGCGTCGATCAGCCGGTCCTGGCGGGCGACGAAATACATCGGCGCGTCCAGCACATAGTCGGCCCAGCGCTCGTAGCCCATGCCGGCCTCGAAGACAAAGGGTAGCATGCCCGTCCTGTCCGGGTCCGTATCGGTCCAGATATGGCTGCGGTAGGAGGCAAAGCCGTTGGGCGTGCCTTGCCGGAAGGGCGAATTGGCGAAGAGCGCGGTGGCCACGGGCTGGAGCGCCAGCGCGGTGCGGAATTTCTTGACCATGTCCGCTTCCGAGGAGAAGTCGAGATTGACCTGCACGGTGCAGCTCAGAAACATCATGTCGCGCCCGAGCGCGCCCCGGGTCGGCATATAGTCGCGCATGATGCGGTAGCGCGCCTTCGGCATCATCGGCGCGTCGTCCACGTTAAGGAAGGGGTGGTAGCCGAGGCCGAGGAAGCCGACGCCGAGCGCCTCGCCGATCTCCTTGACCTGGGCGAGATGGGTGTGTACCTCGCTGCAGGTCTCGTGCACGGTCTCCAAGGGCGCGCCGGAAAGCTCGAGCTGGCCGCCGGGCTCGAGCGTGACCGAGGCGCCGTTCTGCTTGAGCGCGATGATGTTGCCGGCTTCGGTGATCGGCTGCCAGCCGAAGCGGGTCAGGCCGCGCAGGATCGCGCCGATGCCGGCCGCGCCGTCATAGGCGAGCGGGCTCAGGTCTTCCAGGTGGTAGGCGAATTTCTCATGCTCGGTGCCGATGCGCCAGTCGGCTTTGGGCTTGGCGCCGGCCTCGAGATAGGCGACCAGTTGCGCCTCGTCTTCGATAACCTCATTCTCGAAGGTTTGATTTTCGTTGGCTTGGTGTTCGCCCAAATGGGCCTCCCCGCGGCGGCGTAATCGACTCGACCTAGGCCCTGGCCTGCCGATCTGCAAGTCAGATTATCTAATGCGGGCGTTAAGTCCAATTAATCGCGGACGCGGACACAACGCCATGATGCGCCCAAAACGGCCAGCCCCAGGGCGATGACGAGGAGCGGTGCCGGCGCCGGGACCGCCAGGAGCTTGAGCTGGGTATGCTCGGGGCTCAGGGTCCAGTCCAGATTGTCGAAGACGAACCAGTTGGACGGGCCGGAGAAGCCGTTCGCCAGAGCCTGATTGCGGAATTCGATGGTGTGAAGCCCGGTGAGCTCGGAGACGTCGACGGTCTGGTTCAGGTGGCTGCCCCACTGGCTGGTGCGCCAGAGCACGAAGCCGTCGACCAGGAAGGTGGCCTCCAGAAGCGGCGAAAAGGCCCCGAGTATGCGGCCCTGGGCGCTGTCGAGCGCGGCGTCGAAGCTGATGGCGTCGATGGCGCCGAGATCGACCTGTTGTGTGAGCGAGCCGTATTGCCCGGCGGCGAAGCCGGAACTGACCAGCGAATAGATGCGGCCGGAGCTGGCGCCGTCCGTGGGCAGCCCATGCAGGCCGGTGACCGTGCCGCCGCCGAAGCGGCCGGTGGCGCTCCAGGTCCAGCCCGTCAGCCCGTCCTCGAAGCTCGGGTTGACGATGGCCGCGGCGTTGGCACCAGCCGGCGCCGCAACCGTGAGAGCCAGCCCGGTCAGGCCGGCGCAGAGGGAACGTATCGTTGCCCACAACATGGCGCCGTTGTCGGCGAAAATCGTGAAGATTCGCCGAAGGAACAGGGTTAAGCAAAGGTTGCGGTAGCGCCTAGCGCCAGTCCCCGCGCGCCGCCTGCCACAGGGTCAGCGCGGCGACGGCAGCGGTATCGGCACGTAGGAGGCGCGGGCCGAGGGAGATAGCCGTGGCCTGGGGCAAGGCGCGGATGGCTACCCGTTCCGCGTCCGAGAACCCGCCCTCCGGGCCGATCAGCAGTGCCGCCGGACCGGGCGCGACGCCGGCCAGCGCGCCGAGCGGGTCAGTGCCTTCGGCCGTCTCGTCGCAGAAGATCAGCGCCCGGTCTTCGGGCCAATCGGCCAGGAGTGCGGCCAGCTTCTGCGGCGCCCGGATCTCGGGCACGGCAAGGCACAGGCATTGCTCCGCCGCCTCCCGCGCGTTGGCCGCCAGCCGGTCGGTATTGGTCCGGTCGACGGCGGTGAAGTCGGTGAATACGGGCAGGAGCGCGGAGGCGCCGAGTTCGGTCGCCTTCTGGGCGACGAAGTCGATGCGCGCGCGCTTGACCGGTGCGAAGACGAGCCAGAGGTCGGGACCGGTCACCTGTTCGGCAATCCGTTCGCCGACCCCGAGCGTCACCTGCTTCTTGCCCACCACCGTGATTTCGGCGCGCCATTCGCCGTCGCGGCCATTGAACAGCGCCACCGCCTCGCCCGGCCTCGCGCGCATCACATGGGCAAGGTAGTGGGCTTGGCCCCCCGCCAGGGTCACGGCGGCGTCGGCCGCGAGATCGTCTGCCACGTAGAGCCGGAGCTTGGGGCGTTTCGGCCAATTGACAGTGAGTTCCGCGCTTGCCATAGGAGCCAGTAACCGATGAGCGCCATGCCTGACAAGGA
>JAKSBY010000040.1 GCA_022360855.1 Sphingomonadales bacterium
AGATGATGAACGTCACCTCGAGCCTGAGATAGTGGCGCGGCCGGGAGTTAAGGACATGAGCAGCATCCATACGCTTCTTCGCACGATTTCCCTGGGCGTGCTCGCCGGCGTGCTGGTGGCCGGCGCCAAGCTGGCCGCGGCTGCCGAGCTCCGCCAGCCGGTGACCGTGGACGGCGCGGTGATCACGCTTGGCGATCTGTTCGACGATGCCGGCGGGGCCGCGCGCGTCGTGGTCGGCGAGGCCCCGGCGCCGGGCGAGCGGGAGCTGCTCCTGCCGCCCCGGGTGCGGGATCTCGCGCATGACCACGGCATCGAATGGGAGATCCCGCGCACGCTCAAGCGCATCGCCGTGACGCGCTCGGGCGCCGTGTTGAGCCAGCCCGAGATCACCGCCCGCATCTCCGCCTCCCTCGAGGAACGGGGCTTCGGCAGCGGCTTTCAGGTATCGCTGTTCGACCGTCGGACGGTCTTTATTCCGGTGGCCGCGGCGCCCTCCGACGTTTCGCTCGGCGAGCTGTCCTTCGACCCCGGTACGGGGCGGTTCGAGGGCACGCTTTCGCTGCCCGGCGGCTGGTACAAGCGGATTGCCGGCAAGGCGGTCAAAACCGTCGGCATTCCCGTCCTGGCGCGGGTCATCTCACGCGGCGAGATCATCGCGGCGGACGACGTGGTTTGGCTCGCACAGCCGGAAAACCGTGTCGCCGATACGGTCATCCGCTCCAAGGCGGCGCTGGTCGGCCAGGCCGCCAAGCGCCAGCTCAGCCCGGGCCGGGCGCTTCGGGCCAATGACGTGCACCGGCCCTTTGACGTCAAGAAAGGTGCGCTCGTCACCATGGTGGTGGCGCACGGCAACCTGACCCTGACGGCGACGGGCCGCGCCATGGAAAGCGGCCGCAAGGGCGACGTCATCCGTCTGGTCAACGAATCTTCTCATCGCGCCGTGGAAGGCCGCGTCTCCGGTCCCGACACGGTGGAAATCCAGAGCCGGGGGCGCGTCGCCCAGGCCGCCCGCTAGATGAACCCAATCGATAGGACTCCGATCATGCGCTTCTTTTCACTCTCACTGATCGTCTTCGCCGCCCTGGGCCTCGGCGCCTGCGGCACGTTTTCCAAGATCAAGAATATCGGCCAGGCGCCGGAGCTGACGCCGATGGAGCAGGTCGCGGTGCAGCCGCGTCAGCGCTCGATCAGCGTGCCGATGCCCCATGACACCGGGCCGACGTCGGAGCCCAATTCGCTTTGGCGCACCGGGGCGCGGGCCTTCTTCAAGGACCAGCGGGCGAGCCAGGTCGGCGACATCGTCACCATCCGCATCGAGATCGCCGACGAGGCGCAGATCGACAACACGACGACGCGCTCGCGCACGACATCCGAAGACTCCGACGTCACCAACTTCCTCGGGCTCGAGGGCAAGCTGGCCGATATCCTGCCGAGCGAGTTCCAGCCTTCGCGGCTGACCAGCTTCGGCTCGACCTCGTCCAATCAGGGCTCCGGCTCGGTGGACCGCAAGGAGGAGATCCAGCTCACCGTCGCGGCCATCGTCACCGACGTGCTGCCGAACGGCAATTTCGTCGTCCACGGCCGGCAGGAGGTGCGGGTCAATTTCGAGGTGCGCGAGTTGCAGGTCGCCGGCATCGTGCGGCCCGAGGACATCGCCTCCGACAACACGATCAAGCATACGCAGATCGCCGAAGCGCGCGTCTCCTACGGCGGACGCGGCCATCTGACCGATGTGCAGCAAACGCGCTACGGCCAGCAGTTCTACGATATCATCTTTCCGTTCTAGGGCCGTCCTAGGGGTGCGACACAGCTAGCGTTGTTTTCCGGCTCGCCTTCCCCATGAGCCAACAGCGTGAAAGGCCGGAGACGAAAAATCGTCTCCGGCCTTTGCTGGTTTTTTGATTTTTTGCCCCGCACCGGCCCACTCCCCCACCCGACCACCCATGAGCATACGATCCCGTGGGTGGTCGGGTGGGGGAGTGGGCCGGTGCGGGGCTAATAAGTAAAACTAATAATCAATCATCCCGGTAGACCTTCTCCAGCTTTTCGTGTTGTTCCTGGGCTTCCAGGGTCATGGTGGCGATGGGCCGGGCGTCGAGGCGCTGCAGGCTGATCGGTTCGCCCGAGACCTCGCAATAGCCGTATTCGCCGGTCTCGATGCGGCGCAAGGCGGAGTCGATCTTCGAGATCAGCTTGCGTTGCCGGTCGCGGGCGCGCAGCTCCACCGACCACTCGGTTTCGGATGACGCGCGATCGGCGATATCCGGTTCTTTAAGGCTCTCTGA
>JAKSBY010000784.1 GCA_022360855.1 Sphingomonadales bacterium
AGCGCAGGTTCATCTTGAGGTCGTTGTTGCGCCCGGCCATATCCAGGATGATGGTCTTGTTGTCGAGGATCTCGGAGGAGCGGATGCGGGTCGTGCTGACGCAGCGGGGCGGCTTGCGCTCCTCCTTGGCGTCTTCGGCCGTGGGCGGCGCGTCGGGCTCCGTCTCCTCCTGCGCGCCGGCGCCGGGAAGCGTCAGCGCGCACATCGCGGCCGCAAGCAGAATCCGAAGAAAAATCTTCACCTCGAAACACTCATCCCCTGTGCCCGTCCTTGCCACCCCGTCCGGTCAGGCTGCCCTGAATGCCACGGGCGAACTTAACCGGGGCTGAACACCGCCGGAAGCAGTTTTGCGAGTGAGGAACGGGTTCGGGCGCTATTCGCCGCTATTCGGTGTCCGGCGCGCCCGGATCGAGCCCGAGGCTGCGCACGGTTTCGCCGAGCGCGGCGCGGACCTCTTCGGTCGACGAAAAAGCGAGCCCCATTTCGTTTTCGGAATGCCAAATGACATTGGCGGGCAGAACGCCGAAACGCGGCAGGGTCAGCGCCACCGCCGTGCCCGGGCCGAGCGGCAGGGTCGAGCGCAGCTTGGCGCCGGAGAGCGAAACGTTCCACACCTGGCAGTCGAAGGTCGCGCCGCCCAGCCCCAACTCGCCCATCCACAGGACGGCGCGGCGGGGGTGCTCGCGGCGCTCCTCCGCCAGGACTTCGTCAGCCGGCGGCGCCTCGTCGAGCGCCACGTCCCCGGCTTCGTCGGACGCGGCCGGCGCGTCAGCCTCGGATTTCAAGAGCTTTGAAAAAAGCTTCATCGGCGTCGATTCCCTGCACGAACCTGCGGGCCCGGCCACTATGCGCGGCCTTGGTTTCGAAAGGCTTAAGGCTTCGTTCAACAATTTCGCCCGGCCGGCCGCCGACTTTGCTTGCCCGTGCCCGCTTCCTGCGCCATTATGCGGCCATATCCAAGGGGTGCCCCGCCCGAAAGGGGGCTGAGATACCGCGCACGAACCGGGAGCGCGGCGACCCTTAGAACCTGATCCGGGTCATGCCGGCGAAGGGATGGAACCGCGCTTGACCGCCTCCCCCGCCTCCCGCACCCGGGATGGACCCTGTTTGAGGAGGCACATATGCCCGATACCGCCCACAGCTTCACCATCGACGTTACCACTGGTCCGCTTGAAGGCTCGCGCCGCAGCTATGTCGCCGGCGAAAGGCTCGGCGATGTCAGGGTCCCGTTCCGCGACGTGGATTTGCACCCGAGCGCAAACGAGCCGCCGGTCCGGCTCTACGATACCTCCGGCCCCTATACGGACCCGGCCGCGGCGATCGATATCGACGCCGGCCTGCCGCGCATCCGCGAAGCCTGGATCACCGGCCGCGGCGATACCGAGCTCTATGACGGCCGCAGCGTGAAGCCGGAAGACAACGGCTTTGCCAAGGGCGACAAGCTGGTGCCGGAGTTTCCGACGCGGAACCGGCCGCGGCGCGCGGCGGGCGGCGGCGCGGTCACGCAGCTCGCCTATGCGCGGGCCGGCATCGTCACGCCGGAGATGGAGTTCATCGCCATCCGCGAAAATCTGGGGCGTGCCAAATTGAAACAAGAGAGTGCCAAGGCGGCGGGCGCTTTGGATGGCGAGGGCTTCGGCGCCGAGATCCCGGACTGGGTGACGCCGGAATTCGTGCGCGACGAGGTGGCCAAGGGCCGCGCCATCATCCCGGCCAATATCAACCACCCGGAGACCGAGCCGATGATCATCGGCCGCAACTTCCTGGTCAAGATCAACGCCAATATCGGCAACTCGGCGGTCACCTCCTCGGTCGCCGAAGAGGTCGACAAGATGGTGTGGGCGATCCGCTGGGGCGCGGATACGGTGATGGACCTGTCCACGGGGCGCAACATCCATAACATCCGCGACTGGATCATCCGGAACGCGCCCGTGCCCATCGGCACGGTGCCGATCTACCAGGCGCTGGAGAAGGTCGGCGGCATCGCCGAGGAGCTCACTTTCGAGGTGTTTCGCGACACCCTGATCGAGCAGGCCGAGCAGGGCGTGGACTATTTCACCATCCATGCCGGCGTGCGCCTGCCCTACGTGCCGCTGACCGCCGAGCGGGTCACCGGCATCGTCTCCCGCGGCGGCTCGATCATGGCGAAGTGGTGCCTGGCGCACCACAAGGAGAGCTTCCTGTATGAGCATTTCGAGGAGATCTGCGACATCTGCCGCGCTTACGACGTCTCCTTCTCGCTGGGGGATGGCCTGCGCCCCGGCTCCATCGCCGACGCCAACGACGCCGCCCAGTTCGCCGAGCTCGAGACCCTGGGCGAATTGACCCAAATCGCCTGGGAGCGCGACTGCCAGGTGATGATCGAGGGGCCCGGGCACGTGCCCATGCACAAGATCAAGGTCAATATGGAAAAGCAGCTCGCCGAATGCGGCGAGGCGCCGTTCTATACCTTGGGCCCGCTCACCACCGACATCGCGCCCGGCTACGACCACATCACGTCCGGCATCGGCGCGGCCATGATCGGCTGGTTCGGCACCGCCATGCTGTGCTACGTTACTCCTAAGGAACATCTCGGCCTGCCCGACCGCGACGACGTCAAGACCGGCGTCATCACCTACAAGATCGCGGCCCATGCCGCCGACCTCGCCAAGGGCCACCCGGCGGCCAAGATCCGGGACGATGCCCTAAGCCGCGCCCGCTTCGAGTTCCGCTGGGAGGACCAGTTCAATCTGTCACTCGATCCGACAACGGCCCGCGACTTCCACGACCAGACTTTGCCGAAAGAGGCCCACAAGGTCGCCCATTTCTGCTCCATGTGCGGCCCTAAATTCTGCTCCATGAAGATCAGCCAGGACATCCGCGACGCCGCCCGGGCGCAGAACGACGCGGGCGAGAGCGTGGACGTGGAAAAGGCCATGGCGGAGAAGGCCGCGGAGTTCAAGGAGAAGGGCGGGGAGATTTATGTGCGCGAGGGTCGCGAATGACCAAACCGTTGTCGAGGCGTTAACTTGAAAGAAACGCCCCCGAGAGCTATATATAAGCTATGGGAAAGCTTATCGAACAGCTTGGTGGCGGGCGAAACGCGGCCATTATTTTTATCTGCATCACGCCATCGCTTGTTGCCGCCGGGGTGGTGTTGTCGGCGTTGTTCTAGCCGCCCTTGCCCTCGTCTCGTAGCTGCAGCAAAAATCCGACCAGAAGTCCCAGATAGACATAGCCGATCAGGGCTTCGGTCGCGGCAACCAATCGGTAGGCAGCAACAGGCTGAAAGTCGCCGTATCCCAATGTCGTGAATGTCACGATGGAGAAATACGCCGCATCCGTGTGCGTCGGATAGCGGAAGAATCCCTGTTCGATAATACCTAGAGACCGGTAGATTCCCGCAAAGGCGATGATGGTCAAAACTCCATTCAATGCAAAAAAGATGATTGATTGTCTTACTGAAGCGCCGGTCCTAATCTTCAGCAGATAAAACAGGGCCAAATTGAAAAGAAGTGAAACGGCCGACACGTGGGCGCGAGCCGGCCCGATCTCAATATTGAAGAAATATGGCAGCGCCGCCGTCAGAACCGCAAAGGTGGGAATCAAAAATAGCCCCCAGATCGGTGCCTGTCGCGAATCCTTTGCTGTCTCCCCCATGGGTTGAAATCTAAACGAACCCAGCCTTCGGCCACAAGCTGCTTCGGGCCGCACCGCGGCCGGTAAGCAGCAACCGACCAGCTAAGGCCAAAGAACCGCACGCCCTAGCGCTCAAGCTCTTGCCCGCCTCGACCCGGCGGAGGCCCAGCAGGTCGGCGCAGAGGCGCAGCCTGTACTTATAATTGTATTAACCCTTAATACATTCCACCATTCATGGTAGGGTGCAGCGTTGTTGTTTGTTCAAGCATACAGTCTGCAAATGGGGGACATGCAATGAAGAACAAAAGCTACGAAGCCCACTGCCTTTCATGCAAAGGGGTGAAAACGAAGGAGTGGCACGCCTGGCTCAATCTGATGCCGCCACTGCCGAACGACTTTCATATCGTCGGCAAGGTTCAGGTGCCGAACCCCGGCGTGGAGCCGCTGCTGTTCGAGCACGAGCCGCAAGGCGTCAACCCGACGATCTTTCTGGCCGACCTGTTTCTGTATCAAAGGCCGGGCGGCTGGCCCGATATCGTCGTCTGGAAGCCTGTCCGCTTCGAGAAGACCGTGGAGGACCCGCCCTACAGAGGCGTAAAAGTGCTCTGCGGCAAGGAAACCATCGCCAAATTCCCGGTAAAGCGGGTGTATTGAGGCATCCTTTAGATACACGTTATGGGGGGCATGATGCAATCTGCAGCAAAGTCTGGATCGGCTTTGGACGCCGTTCCAGACGACCGGATTTATTGGGTCGTCGGTATCATGATCGTCGCGGGCTTGGCCGGCGGCGTCGTGAGCTACCTGCGGGAGGAGTCCGAAAAAGAGGCTGAGGCGGTTCAACTCCCCGACGGCGCCGTCCGATCGCCAAGCATGTGGCGTCAATTAACTCTCAACATCGGACTGTCGATGATCGCGGCGTTCCTCGTTCCGCTCTTTCTCGGCATCATTCAAAGCGCCGTGTTGACCGACGTCATGAAACCCGATGCCGCTTGGGTTCAGAACTTGCTCATTTTTGGCGGCTTCTGCCTCGTTGCAGCGATTACCGCCCGGACGTTTATCAGCTCCGTATCGGCGCGCGTTCTCCGCATGGCGAAAGAAGCAAATGCCGAGGCCAAAAACGCCGCCAAAGTAGCCGAAGAAGCGCGGGACGAGGCACTCGAGGCCTCGAGCCAGCTTGACGAGGAAGAATTGCCGCAAGAGACGGAGGCAAAGCTGGCTACGCAGGACGAAACCGAATACGACTTATCGTCAAATGAAGAGGAGGTCTTGTCGGCGCTCTATCGGAAGTTTCAAGTTCGCCGGTCGGTTTCCGGAATCAAGGCGGACGTTGGGCTCGATCGTGGAACCGTCCAGGACGCGCTGAACAGCCTGCGGGGCAAGGACTTGGTAGTTAGTCATGAATCCAGAAAAGACCATTTGCCGAGATACAAGCTGTCCGGCAAGGGATTGGTGGCGGTTCAGAAATTCCTTTCGGGCAGCAGGCGCAAACTTCGGCCCCAGTAGCGGTAACCCGTCTCTCAACGATTCTTGACCAAACGAGCCATTGCTTTCGTGCAACTTCCGCTCTAGCCCTTTAAGCGCACGCCCGGGCCGCCGTCGCTGTCGGCCTCGATGAAGATGACGCCGGCTTTCTCAAGGGTCTGGCGGACCTTTTGGACGTTGTCGTAGGTGCCGCGTACCGGACCTTCGCTACTCTCCATCCGCTGAATGGTTTGGTCGGATAACCCGGCTTCTCTCGCAAGGTCTTTCTGATCCCAGCCGAGACAGGTTCGTGCAAGCTTGATATGGAGGCCGATGAGATTCATGCCGCATATATGAATAATTCGATGCTAGACCTTGACTTATGTTCCCGCTGGTGATATTCATGCCCAAGACATGAATATCAGTATGCCCAATGGTGAAAGTAACGGTGGGCATGTAACCAGCTATTAAGCGGCGTTTTGCGCGATCCGTCAAGGGTGCGCGGGGCAGGGGCGAGTATGTCCGGCGACGGGGGAGATGTATCATGGGTGAGCAAGAGCTGGGCGAGGACGTGTCTCCAAAAGATGCCGACGAAAACGCCAGCGCGGCCCCGACCGAAGATCAGACCTGCGATGCCGAGGATGACGGCGAGGGCCCGCCCGATGAAGACGCCGAGGTCCTGGCCGCCATTGCCGTGCGCGAGAGGGCTCCCGGCGGCCTGCCCGACGAAGCCGCCGTCGACGCCATGCACGAGCCGCTGCGACGGGTCATGGAGGCGGCGATACTGTTCCACGATCTCGCCTGGGGCTATGACTCGAGAAACGAAATGCGGCCAGTCGGCCTGATCTTCCTGACCGGCGTCCTGGAGCGCGAGGCCGAGCGGCTCTACCGCCTCTACCACGGCGGCCCGCCATGGGACGGCTAGACCCCATGTCGCCAATCCGTCGCTCGGCCAGCCGTTGGCCATAAGCCACCCCATAGCGAGTCGGGATTCCTTACACTCCCGGCCCCGCAGAGGCCCGGCGTAGAGTTCCAATCATTCCAATAGGTTGCGTGGCGGCGGCCGGCCGATGGCTTGGAATCCGGCGGTTCCGGGCCGTTCGTTTGTCGGGAATCTTTACAGCTTTGAGACGCCGTTGCAGACGATGCCACGTTAACCATTTGAAGGAAAAGAAGTTTCCCATTCCGGCACGAAACTTGCATCTTTTCTCTTAACAACAGCCGGTAAGGTTGCGTTTTCTCGAGGGAGCCATGTTGCGCAGAGTCCCGATACCGCTGACCGTCGCGCTGGCGGGTTTTTTTCTGGCCGCGCCCATGGCGTCGGCCGCGATGCTGCTGCCGGGCAGCTTCACCACCGACCCGATCCCGGGGACGGCCATAACGATCGGCGACCCCGAGGGTCTGGCGGTCATCGGCGACGTCCTCTACGTGGTCGACGACGACGGCCCCGACAACAGGCTGACATCGATCAACCTGACCACCATGGCGGTGTCGCAATCGCCGCTGAGCTTTCCCTTCGTTTCGCTTGGCTCGGTGCTGCCGGCCGCCACATCGGTCGGCACCGGCACGCTGGCGTCGGGATCGGTGGAGACCTTCAGCTTCACCACCGGGGCGGGCGGTCAGACGTTTGCGCCGGGCGATTTTTTCAGCATCGATCTCGATAACGACATCGGAGGCGGCACCCCCGACACCGTGCTCGGCACCTTCGGCGCCGGCGGGCCGCTGATCGGGCCGACCCTGATCGTCGACGACGACGGCAGCTTTTTCGGCAACGGACGCGCCTCGGGCGCCTTCGGCATCGTCAATTCCGACGGCACGATCAACATCGCCGTATCCGGCTTTGCAGACTTCGACTTTGACGGGATCAATGACTTTGCCGCGCCGGTCCCGCATCCCGAGAGCGGGGACTTCGAGGTCTTTCTGGCCGCCGGCGACGGCGACGATTTCTTTGCCGGCCTGCTCGACGATATAGAAGCCATCACCGCCTTTGGCGATACGCTGATCATCGGCGGCGACGACGGCTTCGACAGCAGCGGCATCATCGTCCAGATCGATCCGGACACGCTGGACGTGCTCAACGCGCTCGACCTGGGCCTGTCGACCGGATTCGAGATTTTGGAGGTGGAGGGCCTGGCTACCGACGGCACCAACCTCTTCGTCAGCGACGATGACGCGCTCTATGTCGTCGACCCCCTGGACGGCAGCATCATCGATTCCGCGTTCTTTCCCGGGCTGGATATCGAGGGGCTCGCCTTCGACGGCAGGCATATCATTCTCGGCAACGATAGGGACCCGGAGTCCCTCGTCTTCGTCGATCCGGTCACCCTCGGCATCGTCTCGACCTCAGGCGAAATCAGCCTGCCCCGCATACCGGGCGGCGAGAGCTTCGACCCCACCGGGCTCGCCTTCAAGCCGGGCCTCGGCCTGATTCTGTCAGACAACGATATCCTGAGTAGCGATACCGGGCTGATCGCCACGCTCCCCGGACCCGCGCCCTTGGGCCTGATGGGGCTCGGCCTTCTCGGTCTGGCATGGACGCGGCGTCGGCAGCGGCGCTAAACTCGCGCCCATGCGGGCGAGCCTGTTTCGAACTCTTCTGGGGATTGCCGCCGGCCTTGTGCTGGCCGCCACCCCGTCCCATGCGCAGGAAGACGAAGAGGGCAGCCGTTTCGCGGTCAAGGGCCGGGGGCTGGCGCCGTGCTCGGCGCTGGTCGACGCCTATCGGGACGAGACGCCGGACCGCTTCCTGTTCGCCGGCTGGCTCAACGGCTATCTGACGGCGCTGCAGCAGACCGACCCCGAGACCTTCGACCTGGCGCCGTGGCAGTCCACCGACTTCCTGGTCCGCTACACGTTGCGGTATTGCGGCAAGAACCCGGACCGGCCCTTTTTCGCCGCCGCCGCGACCCTGGCCACGGCGCTTCGCGAGCACCGGCTGACCGAACCGTCGGACCTGATCCTGATCCGCGCCGAGGGCCGCCAGGGCCGCTACTATCAGGAGACGCTGCGGCAGGTGGAGGAACGGCTCAACGCGCTCGGCCTGGCCCAGGTCGACGTCGACGGCACGTTCACGCGCGAGAGCTATAACGCGCTCAAGGCCTTTCAGCGCCGGCACGAGCTGGAGGTGACCGGCCTGCCCGATCTCCCGACCCTGCTGAAGCTCTTCGCGCCGGAACCGGCGGCGGCGGACTGATCGCCACCTGACTCCGTCATCTTTCTGCCGTAAGCTGGCGGCCGGGCGATTGCTACGGCAGACGCAGCGGAGGGAGACATCATGCTCAACACCTATCTCACCTATGACGGCAACGCCAGGGAGGCGTTCGACTTCTATAAGTCCGTATTCGGCGGCGAGTATATGGCCTTCATGACCTATGCGGACGGGCCCGACGACATGCAGGTAGCCGACGAATACAAGGACAAGGTCATGCACGTCTCGCTGCCCATCGGCGAGAGCGTGCTCATGGCCTCCGACCACGTGCCCGGCTTCGGGCCGCCGCTCACTTCCGGCAACAACTTCTCGATCTCGATCGCCGGCCAGAGCCGCGAGCACTGCGACGACCTGTTCGCCAAGCTTTCCGAAGGCGGCGAGGTCAAGATGCCCATGCAGGATACCTTCTGGGGCGCCTATTTCGGCATGTGGACCGACAGGTTCGGCATCAACTGGATGATCAATTACGACCTGCCGCAGGGGTAGAATCTTTCGGCTCCGGACGTAAGATCAGGGGACTGATCATGCCGCGCAACATCGCCGTTATCCTCGGCCATCCGGACCCGGCCGGGACCACCTACTGCGCCGCCCTCGCGGAACGCTATGCCCGCGCCGCCGAGAAGGCTGGCCACGCGGTCAAGCTTATCGACGTGGCGAAGCTCGATTTTCCGATCCTGCGCAGCGCGGCGGAGTTCGCCGCACCGGCCACCTCTCCGGATATCAAGGCCGCCCAAGCGACCATCGCCTGGGCCGATCATTTGGTCTTCGTCTACCCTCTCTGGCTGGGCGCGCTGCCGGCGCTTCTCAAGGCGTTTCTGGAGCAGATCTGCCGTGGCGGTTTCGCCGTTGCGCCGGAAGCGGGGGGCATGAAATGGGCACAGAAGCTCAAGGGCAAGTCGGCCCGCATCGTCGTCACCATGGGCATGCCGGCCGTTGCCTATCGCTGGTTCTTCCGCGCCCATTCGCTCAAGAGCTTCGAGCGCAACATCCTGCGTTTCGCCGGCATCGGCCCGGTGCGCGATACCATCATCGGCATGGTCGAGAGGAGTCCGGACCACCGCCGGAGATGGCTGGAAAGGGTCGCCGCGCTCGGGCGCAAGGGAGCCTGAGCGCAGCCGGCGTGACAATTGCCGCTAGATTCTATAGGATTGCTCAATCAGTGGTGGCGACGATGGGGGGAGCCGATGTCGGAACCTTACGCCGGTCTTCAAGACCACTATCATGAACAGGTCGACAAACGGCAGAAGATACTGCGCAAGCTGCGCAAGAAGTATCTCGCCGAATTCAACCGTATCAACCGGGCCTACCGCGCCCAGCGCGACTCGCTTTCGGAGGCGGACCGCGCCCGCGGTGACGCGCTCTATAAAGAAGCCAGAAGGCTGGCCAGGCGCGTCAACAAGCTGAGGCGGAAGACACGAAAGAACGCCTACGACGTCGACGGCTTTGTCAAGGTGCTCGAGGTCATCACCGACCCCACCCATCGGGCCCTGCTGCATATTCGGAAGATCAGGCTTCTTATGGAAATGCTCGAGGATATCAAAAAGATGATCGACGGCATCCGCGAGGCGGCCGACATTTACAACGTGTTGCAAACGATTCTCCATGGCAAGTAGCCGAAGCACGGGCGCATGGACAAAGGAAGCCGGACATGACCATAGACTTGAAAGCGGCAAGCGACGAAATCGCCAAAATCCTTGCCCAGATCGCGGCGGAGGAAGCGGAGCTGGAGCAGCGCCTTGCCGAGGAATTCCCCAAGGCGCATCGCGCCGCCCGTCAGGCCTATGACGAGTTTGTGGGCGGAGACGATGCGATAGAAGAGGACTGGGACGAGGCGGAGGACTAGACCATGCGCATCATTCTGAGCTGCTTTTTCGCGGTGGTTTTGGGCCTCGTTGTCGCGGCGACCTGGGAAGTTTCTTCGGTTTATGCCGCGGACCGGGACGGTGACGGCCTGGAGGATTCGGTCGATACCGACGATGACGGCGACGGCATGCCGGACGATCGCGATGCCAATCCGTTCGACCACGACAACGACGGAATCCGAGACGAAAACGACAACGACATCGACGGCGACGGGGTCAAGAACAATGCCGACGCCAATGATCGCGACTCCGATAATGATGGCTTGCCCGACGATGCCGATCCCCGGCCCAATCAGCCGGATGCGGATAGTGACAAAGACGGCATCCGCGACGCCGATGAGAATGATACGACACCGCCCAGGCGCCAGTTCGACCACGACAATGACGGTATCGAAGACGGGCAAGACCCGGACGACGACAATGACGGCCTCCCGGACGATCAGGAGAACCACCCGCTGGACCACGACAATGATGGGATTCCGGACCAGATCGACAAGGACGACGACAATGACGGGATTCCCGACGACGTGGAGAAGGCCAACGTGCCACCAACCGACTACGATCACGACAATGACGGGCGCAAGGACAAGGACGATCCGGACGACGACAATGACGGCATCCCGGACGCGACCGATCCCAACCCCTTCGACTTCGACAATGACGGCATTCCCGACCGCACCGATCCGGACGACGACAATGACGGCCGCCCCGACACGGCCGAGGATCCCAACGGCAACGGCGTGATCGATCCCGGCGAGACCGGCCGCCTGAACCC
>JAKSBY010000726.1 GCA_022360855.1 Sphingomonadales bacterium
GGCGTGCTGTTTTCCGAATCCGCGCTCAAGGGCGCGCATTTCGTGGAGCTCTGCGCCCAGCGCGGCGTACCCCTGATCTTCCTGCAGAACATCACCGGCTTCATGGTGGGGCGCAAATACGAGGCCGGCGGCATCGCCAAGGACGGCGCCAAGATGGTCACCGCCGTGGCCTGCGCGCAGGTGCCCAAATTCACCGTCATCATCGGCGGCTCCTTCGGCGCCGGCAATTACGGCATGTGCGGCCGCGCCTACGGCCCGCGTTTCCTGTGGATGTGGCCCAACGGGCGCATTTCGGTGATGGGCGGCGAGCAGGCGGCGAGCGTGCTGGCGACCGTGAAGCGCGACGCGCTGGAGGCGCGCGGCGAGGACTGGAGTGTCGAGGACGAAGAGGCGTTCAAGGCGCCGATCCGCCAGCAATACGAGGACCAGGGCCATCCCTACTATGCCAGCGCGCGGCTGTGGGACGACGGCGTTATCGAGCCGGCCCAGACCCGCAACGTGCTTGGGCTCGGCATTTCCGCCGCGCTCAACGCGCCAGTGCCGGAAACCCGTTTCGGCGTATTCAGGATGTAAACCATGAGCGAACCGGTCATCTTGCACGACATCGACGCCCGTGGCGTGGCCACGGTCACCCTGAACCGGCCGGAACTGCGCAACGCCTTCAACGACGAGCTGATCGCCTTTCTGGCCGAGCACTTCACCGCGCTGGGCGAGCTCTCCGAGGTCCGCGCCATCGTTCTCAAAGGCGCCGGCAAATGCTTCTCCGCCGGGGCCGACCTCAACTGGATGCGGGAGGCGGCCGGCTACAGCCAGAACGAAAATATGGCCGATGCCATGCGCCTGTCGGCCATGCTCAAGGTGTTCAATTCCTGCCCCAAGCCGACCCTGGCACTGGTGCACGGCGCGGCCTTCGGCGGCGGCGTCGGCCTCGTCGCCTGCGCCGACTATGCGGTGGCCACGGCGGACTGCACATTCGCCCTCTCCGAGGTGCGGCTCGGCCTGACCCCGGCCACGATCTCGCCCTATGTGGTCGCCGCCATCGGCGCGCGCAACGCCC
Source organism: Sphingomonadales bacterium (assembly GCA_022360855.1). GTDB lineage: Bacteria > Pseudomonadota > Alphaproteobacteria > Sphingomonadales > JAKSBY01 > JAKSBY01. The sequence goes on from JAKSBY010000726.1 coordinate 1,058, forward strand.
GCGCCCTGTTCCTCTCGGGCAAGCGGTTCTCGGGCGAGGAGGCGCGCCACATGGGGCTAGTCCATGCCATCGGCGCCGACGCGGCGGCGGTCGCCGAGATCGGCAATGCCTGGATCGACGACGTGCTCGCCTCGGCGCCCGGCGCGGTGTCCGACGCCAAGCATCTGATCACCGAGGTCGAGGGCAAGCCCGTTACCTACGAGCTCCGCGAGCTGACCGCCGAGCGCATCGCCCGCCGGCGCGCGAGCAAGGAAGGCAAGGAAGGCATCGATGCGTTTCTGAACCGCTGCAAGCCCGACTGGGTGGCCGACGATGGATAAGCCTTTCGGCAAGGTCCTGATCGCCAACCGGGGCGAGATCGCCATCCGCGTGATGTCCACCTGCAAGGCGCTCGGCATCAAGACGGTCGCCGTCTTCTCCGACGCCGACGCCGAGGCCGCGCATGTGACAAGCGCCGACGAGGCCGTCCGCATCGGCCCGGCCGCGGCCGCCGAGAGCTATCTCAGGGGCGAGAAGATCATCGCTGCGGCCCAGGCCACCGGCGCCGAGGCGATCCATCCCGGCTACGGGTTTCTTTCGGAGAATGCGGAGTTCGCGGAGGCCTGCGCGGCGGCCGGCATCACCTTCATCGGCCCCTCGGCGGAAGCGATCCGCGCCATGGGCCGCAAGGACGCCGCCAAGGCGCTGATGGAACAGGCCGGCGTGCCCGTGGTGCCCGGCTATCTCGGCGAGGACCAGTCGGCGGAACGCCTGGCCAAGGAGGCGGAGCGCGTCGGTTATCCGCTGCTGATCAAGGCCGTGGCCGGCGGCGGCGGCAAGGGCATGCGCAAGGTCGACACGGGCGGCGACTTCGCCGATGCGCTGACCTCCTGCCGGCGTGAGGCGAAGAACTCCTTCGGCGACGATACCGTGCTGATCGAACGCTTCATCACCACGCCACGGCATATCGAGGTGCAGGTATTCGGCGATTCCCACGGCAATGCGGTCCACTTCTTCGAGCGCGACTGCTCCATCCAGCGGCGCCATCAAAAGGTCGTCGAGGAAGCGCCCGCGCCGGGCATGACTGGCGCTTTGCGCAAGCGCATGACCGAGGCGGCGGTCAAGGCGGCCAAAGCAATCAGTTACGCGAATGCGGGCACGGTGGAGTTCATCGTCGACGGCGAAGGCGGGCTTAGGGACGACACCGATTTCTTCTTCATGGAGATGAACACGCGGCTGCAGGTGGAGCATCCCGTGACCGAGGAGGTCACCGGCCGCGACCTTGTGGAGCTGCAGCTCTGCGTCGCCGCCGGCGGCGCCCTGCCGGCGCAGGAGAACATCCACCTGACGGGCCACGCGATCGAGCTCCGGCTCTATGCGGAAGACCCGGCCAAGGGCTTCCTGCCGCAGGCAGGCCCGGTGGTTGATTTCGAGCCGGCCTGGGACCGGCTCAGGGTCGATACCGCGGTGTTCTCCGGCGATGAGGTCAGCCGCCACTACGACCCGATGATCGCCAAGTTTACGGCCAAAGGCGACGACCGCGCCGAGGCCATCGCCAATCTCAGGGCGGCGCTCCAAGAGGTCCACATCCTCGGCCTGCCGACCAATCTGGATTTCCTGCGCCGCATCGTCGGCCATGGCGACTTTGCCGACGCCAGCCTGGACACCGGCTTTATCGACCGCAATCTGGACGACCTGCTGGCCCCGGGCGATGCCGGCGCGCCGGAGAATGTGGCGCTGGTCACCATGGCGCTGGTCGCCCACCGCCTGCACCGGGCCCGGCGGATGGCCGCCGGCTCGGACGATCCCCACTCGCCCTGGGTCGGGCTTGCCGGCTGGCGCCCCAACATGCCCTATAGCGAGACCATCCCCTACGCGTTGCCCGACGGCACCGCGGGCACGGTCACGCTCACCGGCGACGGCGCGCGCTACGCCCTCGGCGTCGGCGAGACCACGATAGACTGCCGGCTCGTCTCCGACGGCTGGCAGGACCTGGAGGTGGAGGTGGACGGCACCCGCCACCGGCCCCGGATCTTCGTGCAGCCGGACGCCATCCATCTGGCGACGCCCGACGGCATCTTCGTCTACGGCCATCGCGCGCGCGCCCTAGCCGCCGACGACGAAGCGGAAGGCCAGAGCACCGTCACCGCGCCCATGCCGGGCAAGGTGCTGGAGGTGCGCGTCAAAGAGGGCCAGGAGGTGGACAAGGGCGCGGCGCTCCTGATCCTGGAAGCCATGAAGATGGAGCACACCTTGACCGCGCCCAGGGCCGGCCGTATCGAGGCACTGAAGGCCGCGGCCGGCGAACAGGTCGTCGAAGGCGCGGTGCTGGTGACGATCGCGGATGAGTAGAGAGCCAGAGCCCCCTCACCCTCCGCGCCTGACGGCGCTCCTCCCTCTCCCCCAGGGGGAGAGGGCCGGGGTGAGGGGCGGATAGCATAGGACCAAACCCATGTATCACTTCCCAAGCCTGCAATTCGGGCATGACGAGACCATCGAGATGCTGCGCGATTCGGTGGCGGCTTTCGCGGCCAAGGAGATCGCGCCCCGCGCCGCGGAGATCGACGAAACCAACCAGTTCCCGCCGGATCTCTGGCAAAAGCTCGGCGAGCTCGGCGTGCTCGGCATCACCGCGCCGGAGGAATTCGGCGGCGCCGAGATGGGCTATCTGGCCCATGTGATCGTGATGGAGGAGATTTCGCGGGCCTCGGCCTCGGTCGGCCTCTCCTACGGCGCTCATTCCAACCTCTGCGTCAATCAGATCGTCAGGAAC
>JAKSBY010000511.1 GCA_022360855.1 Sphingomonadales bacterium
CTCGATTTCATCTCCCGCGGCACCGAAGGCGCCGTCGCGGTGTGGCCGCCCAACGGCATTCTGACCTTCGATCCCTGGCACATTCCGTTCATCAACACCCTGGTCCTGCTCCTGTCGGGCACCACGGTCACCTGGGCGCACCACGCGATCCTGCATGGCGACCGCAAAGGGCTGATCCAGGGGCTGACCCTGACCGTGATTCTGGGTGCGAGCTTCACCGCGCTCCAGGTCTACGAATACGTCCACGCGACCTTCAATTTCAGCGGCAATATCTATGGCGCCACCTTCTACATGGCCACCGGCTTCCACGGCGCTCATGTGATCATCGGCACCATCTTTCTCGCCGTTTGCCTGTTCCGGGCACGGCTGGGCCATTTCAAGCCGGATCACCATTTCGGGCTCGAGGCCGCGGCTTGGTATTGGCATTTCGTCGATGTGGTCTGGCTGTTCCTGTTCTTCAGCATCTACGTTTGGGGCGTCGGCACGATCGCACCCCATTAAAAGCCGCGTGATTTGACCGAAACATCACGGCCCTCCCCGATCGTCGCCGGCCTCTTCTGCAAGTGCCCGGCTTGCGGGCGGGGACCGCTGTTCTCGGGATATCTGACGGTGGCGCCCGGCTGCTCGGCCTGCGGCCGGTCATTTGCTGAGGCCGCGGCCGATGACGGGCCCGCCGCCTTTGTAATCCTCATCGTCGGCTTTCTCGTCATATTCCCCGCGCTCGCCGTCGAAATCGCCTACGCCCCGCCGGTCTGGGTGCATCTCGCGATCTGGATCCCGGTCGCGATCTCGGCCACGCTCGTTCTGCTACGGGTCTTCAAGTCGCTGTTGATTGCGCTGCAGTTTCACCACGACGCCGGCGAAGGCCGTTCGGACAGGGGCCTCTAGACCCAACGCAACATGGCATTTCCACTCCGATTTCACCCACGCCCCTGGCCGACCGCGCTCTGCCTGGCAGGGCTTTCCGTCCTACTCGGGCTCGGCTTCTGGCAGCTTGACCGGCTTGAATGGAAGGAGGGCCTGCTGGCAAGGATCGACGCACGCATGGCGGCCTCCGCCGTCCCCCTGCCGGCCGGCGCCCTCGACCTGGAAGGCTGGGAGTACCGCCGCGTCGTGGTTTCCGGCCGCTTCGATCATGCGAAGGAAGTGCCCGTCTTCAAGGTTGGCGCTCAGGGCGGCGCCGGCTTTGATCTCTATGTGCCGCTCAAACCGGGTGACGCGGCGGAGGAGATCTGGGTCAACCGCGGATGGGTCGGCGAAACTGTGTACGAAGGCAACCCGGAGGCCGTGGCCCGGCCCGTCGAGCTTGCCACGCTCGAAGGCGTCATGCGCAAGCCGTGGCGTCCGGGCCCGTTCACGCCGGACAACGATCCAACCGCCAACCGGTGGTTCTGGCCCGAGCTCGCTGCCATGAATAGAATGCGGCGCATCGAGAGCCGCGCATTCGTCGTCCACGCGCTGCCGGAGGCGGGGGCGGCGCGCTGGCCCCGCGCGGAAAGGCCCGGCGTCAACATCCGCAACGACCACCTCTCCTACGCCATCACCTGGTTCACGTTGGCGGGCGCCTTGGTGGTGATCTATTTGCTGGCGCATCTGAAGCAGCGTAAGTAAATTGCGCGCTTTCGCGTCTCGGGGGCAGCCAAAAGTGCAATACGTCTCAACCCGCGGGCAAGCACCCGCATTGGATTTCGAGCAGGTCACCTTGGCCGGGCTGGCGGCCGATGGCGGGCTTTACGTGCCCGAAGCTTGGCCAAGCCTTTCGGAAGACGAGATCGGCGCCCTGGCCGGGCTGCCCTATACCGAGGTCGCCCTCCGCGTGATGCGCCCCTTTGTCGGCGACAGCATCCCCGAGGAAGACCTGCGCCACCTTGTGGAGACCGCCTATGACGGGTTTCATCACGCGGCCGTAACGCCGCTGACCCAGCTTACCCACAACGAGTGGCTCCTGGAGCTGTTTCACGGGCCGACGCTCGCCTTCAAAGATATCGCCCTGCAGTTCCTCGGCCACCTGTTCAGCTACTTTCTCGAACGCGCCGGCCGGACCGCGACCATCATCGGCGCCACCTCGGGCGACACCGGCTCCGCCGCCATCGACGCCTGTGCCGGGCGCGAGGGCGTGCAGATATTCATGCTGCACCCCAAGGACCGGGTTTCCCCCGTCCAACGCCGGCAGATGACCACGGTGATGGCGCCGAACGTGTTCAACATTGCCGTCGAAGGTGACTTCGATGCCTGCCAGGCGATGGTCAAGGCCGCCTTCGCCGACGCCGATTTCCGCGCCAGGCACCGGCTGACCGCGGTCAATTCCATCAACTGGGTGCGCATCCTGGCCCAGGCCGTCTACTATTTCTACGCCGCCGTCGCGCTCGGCGGCCCGGGCCGGCGCATCGCCTTTGCCGTGCCGACCGGCAATTTCGGCGATGCTTTCGCCGGCTACGTCGCGCATCGCATGGGCCTGCCCATCGCGAAGCTGATCATCGCCACCAACGCCAACGACACGCTTGCCCGCGCGCTGAACTCGGGCAAGCTCAGCGCCGGCACGGTCCACGCCACCACAAGCCCGGCCATGGACATCCAGGTGCCGAGCAATTTCGAGCGCCTGCTGTTCGAGGCCTGGGGCCGCGACGGCGCCGTCCTGGCCGACCAGATGACCGCGCTCAAGGACACCGGCGCGATCGAGATCGGCGAGAATGCCCTGACCGCCATGAAGGACCTGCTGGTCGCGGGCCGGGCCGACGACGACGAAACCGCGCGCGCCATTCGCTCGGTCCACCAGGAATCGGGCATCCTGATTGATCCGCATACCGCCGTCGGCATCTCGGTCGCCCGTGGCTGCACCGCGGCCGGCGACTTCGACGCGACGGTTTGCCTCGCAACCGCGCATGCGGCTAAGTTCAGAGACGTAGTGGAACGCGCCACGGCGACGCGGCCGAGCTTGCCGGCCTTTCTCTCCGGCCTGTTCGACCGCGAGGAGCGGCTGGAGGTACTGCCGGCGGACTTGCAGATGATCAAAGACCATATCGGGCGCAACAGCATCCTATGACGGTACGTCTCTCAACGCTGCCGAGCGGCCTGCGCGTGATCACCCACGCCATGGGCCATCTGGAGACCGCCAGTATCGGCGTCTGGATCGACGTCGGCGCGCGCAACGAGCCCGCGGATCTGAACGGGGTCTCGCACATCCTTGAGCACATGGCGTTCAAAGGCACCAGCCGGCGCCGCGCGCGGGACATCGCAGAGGAGATTGAATCCGTCGGCGGCCATCTGAACGCCTATACGAGCCGCGAGCACACCACCTACTACGCACGCGTCATGAAGGACGACCTGCCGCTCGCCATCGACCTATTGGCCGATATCCTTCAGCATTCGTTGCTGGAGCCCGACGAGTTGAGCCGCGAGAAGGACGTCATCCTGCAGGAGATCGGCCAGGTCGAGGACACGCCCGATGATGTGGTGTTCGATCACCTTCAAGAGGTGGCCTTCCCCGGCCAACCGCTCGGGCGGTCGATCCTCGGGACCAGCGACCGGGTCTCCAACTTCACGACCGACATGCTGCGCAATTTCATGCGCCGGCACTATCACGCCGGCGCCATGGTTATTACGGCTGCCGGCAATGTGGACCACGATGCGCTCTGCGCCGCCATCGACGCGGCCTTTGCCGATCTCCCCGACGCATCGACGCGTCCGATTGAGCGAGCCGTCTACGGCGGTGGCGAATTGCGGAGCGACAAGCCGCTTGAGCAGCTGCATCTGGCGCTCGGTTTCGAAAGCCTCGCCTATGCGGATGCCGACTATTACGCGCTCCAGGTGTTCACCACCGTACTTGGCGGCGGCATGTCGTCCCGCCTGTTCCAGGAGATTCGCGAGAACCGCGGGCTTGCCTACTCGATCTACAGCTTTGCGTCCTCACATGTCGATACCGGGCTTTTCGGCATCTATGCCGGGACCGGACCGGAAGAAGCGCGTGAGATGCTGCCGCTGATCGCCACCGAGATGCACAAGCTGGCCGATGGCCCGGACGATAACGAGATCGCCCGCGCCCGTGCCCAGCTCAAGGCGGGGCTTCTGATGTCTTTGGAGAGCACGTCCTCGCGCATTGAGCAGCTCGGCCGGCAGGCGTTGATTTTCGGCCGGCCCATCCCCATCGACGAGATGATCGCCAAGGTCGACGCCATCGATGCGACCGCCGTGGCCCGGGTCGCCGCGCGAACCCTGGCCAGCCCGCTCAGCGTGGCAACGGTCGGCCCGTCGGCCAATGTGGCCGATCTCGGATCCCTCCAGAGCCTCTTCGGCCGCCTCGCCTAGAACCCTTTCTTGGCGCGGGCATAAAGCAGCCGGCCGCGCGGGTCGTGGGTCCGGGTCTCGAATCCGCTATCCGTGAACACAAATGGCGGGTCGGTATTGAACACGTTGATCGCGCCAAAGGTAAACGATGTGTTCGAGAGCGGCCCCGAGTCCTCGTCGAAGGTGTAGCTGTACTGCAAATCGACCGTTGTATGGCTGTCGACAGAAGCGAAATCGGTGCAGGTGATGCCAAATGACGCGAGGACCGGCGCCGAGCCGGCGGGCGTGACGCAGTTTTCGTCGTCGATAAAGCTTCCCACGAAGCGCAGGAAGACCGTCGCCGCGTGACCACCGCTGAGCCAACTCAGATTGGCGTTCAAGCGGAAATCAGGCACGGGGGAGGCGAAATTCTGGTCGTTGCGGCGGTCGACCGCCTCGAAGGTGCCGCCCTGGCCGTCCGGGATCTCGTAGTTCAGGATATAGGTGCCCTCGAACCCCGCCCGCAGAATACCGAGGTTGCCGGCGTCCCAGGTGTAGGACGCGGCGAAGTCGATGCCGTCGGTGCGGATGAACGCCTCGTTGGTGTAGATCGTCGTGATGGTCAGCAGATTCGTGCCGACCTCGTCGCAGGTCCGGCCGTCGCCGTTGCTATCGATGGCCAGCCGGATGACGTCGGTGCCCGCCGGCAAGGGCATGCCGGCGGCGCAGAGATTGACCAGGGTCTGCGGCGAGAACTGTGTGATGATGTCGGTGAACTTGAAGTTCCAGTAATCGACGTTGAGCTCGAGACCGTCAACAGGCTCGGCGGTCACACCGACGTTAAAGGTGCGGGATTCCTCGGGCACCAGCGCCAGATTGCCGTCCACCCGCTGCGACAGGAACGGCGCCTGGCCGGTCAACGGGTCGTTGACGCTGTTGAGCGTGGTCTGGCTGCCGAATTGCTGGAACAGCGACGGCGCCCGGAACGACGTGCCCCAGGAGCCGCGCAGGGTGATGCGGTCGTCCGGCTGATAGAGTATCGAAACCTTGGGGTCGAGCGTATCGCCGGTCTGGCCGCCGTAGTCCTCGTAGCGGACCGCACCGTTGACCTCGAGATTATCCATGATCGGGATGTTGATCTCGCCGAAGAAGGCGATCACGTCGCGGCTTTGGTCAAACGGGCTGATACCGGCCGTCACGAACAGGAAGTTGCCGGCCTGCGTATTCAGGTCCTGCTCCTGGGCCAGCCGCTCGTCGCGGTATTGGAAGCCGAGCGCGAGGCCAATGGTACCGGCATCGAGCTCGAACAGATCGCCGGTGACGATGGCGTCGACCACGGTGATGTCGGAATCGCCGTCGACAACGATATCGCCGACCAGGAACTCCAGTATTTCCTGGCTGTTGCGGACCGGCACCAGGACGGGCTGGCCGGTGTTGGGATCGAGGAACGGGGTAAAGTCCGGGTTCAAAACCGGTACGACGGCCGAGGGGTCGGCGATGGCGCCCGATCCGAACACGTTGTAGTACTGACAGTTCCCAACGCCCGGCACACCGGAGGACGGATTACAGTCGGGGCCGCCCAGGCCGTTGATCGCCAGGAAGAATTCGTTGCGCAATCCGTCGGAACTGACCAGCTTCCAGTCGTTTATGCCGCGCACATAGGAGACATCGTAAGACCACGACTCGGAGATATCACCGCGGACGCCGGCCTGCACGCGGTAAGTGTCGTAGTCGACCGTGCCGGGGTTCGGGCTGTCGGTGAAGAAGTCGGTGATCTGACCGATGGTCGGGCTGCGGCCGACAAACAAGGTGCCCGGTCCGAAGGGATTGAAAGGATAATTGTCGGGCAGCGAGATCGGCTGGGTAATCGGGAAGTTGGAGATTTCCCGCTTGACCCGGTTCCGCGCGAAGCCAAACTCGCCGTAGAACTGGATCTGGTCGGTGATGTCGTAATGGCCCTGAGCAAAGCCCTGCAGACGGGTCTCCTCCGGGATGACGTTGAAGAACGGCCCGAAGTCGTAAACGCACTGGCCGAGCTGGCTGAGACCGACCTGCGACACCGAGGCCGGTTGCGGCGTGGCCAGGATTACGTCCTGGTCGAGCGCGCCGGCGATATCGCCGCAATTGGGATCGGGAATGACCGGATTTGAGAAGCTTGTGAACTGCCCGGCCTGAAGCGCCGCCGTCTGTTCCGCGGCAATCGCGCCCGCGATCTGGCTCAGGATCGCGCCGGGCACACCCTGGGCCTGGAGGACCGCCGCCGTGAGCCCATCGGCAATGCCGTCGCTTGCGGGCAGGAAGCCCAGAAACGCCCCGGTCATCGGATCCAAATTCAACACGCCGGGCGCCGCGAACGGCGTGACCTGGTCGAACGCCGCGGTATAGGCCGGCACCAACGCCGGATTGGTGATCTGCAGTGCCAGCGAGGTCGGCACGATGAAGTTGCCCGGAAGGGCGGTGATGGACGAAACCGACAAGAGGCCAGGTTGGGCCTGGAAGCCACGGCGCAGATCGCGCTCCCGCGAGGTCAGCGGCGAGCGGTCGAGATAGCTGACCGAGGCCACGACATGCGCCCGCTCGTTGCCGCCGCCGACGATGCCCGACGCGCGGATATCTGCCGCCTCGCCATCGCCGACAACGGCCTGGTAGTCGACCTCGAGCTCGATGCCCTCGAAATCATCGCGGGTGATGAAGTTCGCAACGCCGGCCACCGCATCGGTGCCGTAGAGCGCCGCCGCGCCGTCCTTCAGGATCTCTACCCGGTCAACGGCAATCAACGGCACCAGCGATGCCGTATCCACAAACAGCAGGCCGCCGTCGGTCGGAGATGCGGAGGAAACCTGCCGCTTGCTGTTGAGCAGGACCAGGGTGGACTGCACGCCGAGGCCGCGCAGGTTGATGTTCTCGGTACCCGTCGTCAGGTTTTGCGTGAACGCATCCGGGTTGTTCTGGGCGCCGTTATTGATGGTCAGGGTCTGGGTAATGTCGCGAATGGTGCTGGCGCCGATCTGGCCGATGGACTCGGCCCCGAGAACGGCAATCGGCGATGGGGAATTGGCTTGGCTTTTTCGCCGGACGTAGGAGCCGGTGATCACCACCTGTTCGATGGTCTCGTCGTCCTCGCCGAAATCCTGGTCTTGCGCGAATGCCGCGCCGCCCATGGATAGCGCCGATAGAATGCCGATCAACGCAGTGGAGTTCTTCAGATGCCGTTTTGCAAACATTGCACGTTCCCCATGGATCTTCTTCGTTTTGAACTTTGGGTATCTTTACTTGTACTCCCAGTGTTTTCCCGACTGAAAGGGGGCGGAACCCCGCCCCCTTGTTTAGTGTCTTAACCCTCTAAAAGCCCAAGGTGCCGCGGACGTAGATGAGCCGCCCGCGCGGGTCATGGACTTTGGAATCGAAGCCGCCATTCGTGGCCACGAAGGGCGGGTCCTCATCGAAGAGGTTGGTCGCGCCGACCGAGATCACCGCGCCCTCTTCATGTCCCACCCACGCGCCGATGTCGAAATTGAGTTGGGCGTCGACGGTCAAATGGCTGTCGACAACGCCATTCTCGACTCCGCTGATCACCTGGTCGTCGTCGTAGCCGTCGATGTAGCGCACGAAGATGTTCCCCGAAATCTCATTC
>JAKSBY010000494.1 GCA_022360855.1 Sphingomonadales bacterium
CCGACGCCTGACCGGCGGGTGAGCCGCATCACGACCATGGCGGCACTTGATGGCAAGGTCTTCGCCGGGCTTCGAGCCCGAAAAGAAGACGGGCCAAAACTCCTTCAGCAAACCACTGACGGTTTCGAGCCGGTGCCGGGTTGGCCCGATGGCCGAGCCGTCTCGCCGTTGATCGCCTGGCGCGGGTACATCTACGCGGTCACGGTCGGGGATGACGGGGTCGAAACCCTGCGGACCGACGGGAGAACGGTCGAACCTATCGACGGGATCGCGGGGGAGATGGTGCACGACTTGGCTGCCGGGCCGGACGCGCTCTGGCTGGTCACCGGCGAGGACGGCGCAGGCGCTCTTTGGCGCAGCACCGACGGCCGCGATTTCAGGATCGTTCATCGGTTCGAAGATGCGCTGCCTATCGATGTGCTCATCCATGGCGGCGCACCCTATGTCGGCACGATTGGGCCCGGTGAGCAGGGTGCGCTTTGGGGCCCGGAAACCGCGCCCGATGCCGAGCAATCCGATACCGTCGCGACCGCATTTCCGTCAGCGCTTCGGAGCTCGTTGGACGGTTCTGATCTGACGGCAATGCTTGAAGCGCTCGATGGCGCGATCGCCGAAATCGCCGAGCCATTCGATCGCTTCGGCGATGCCCTCGGCCGCCTCATCGCGACGGGTCAACCATCGGCCGGGCGAGCGCTCAGCGAGCGCGTCAAAGGCGGGCTCCCCGAGGGCAAGATGCACATGTTTGGCGGCACTATCGAAATCCGGCGCGACGATTTCGTACGATGGCATCTGATTGCCGCGATTGCGGCAATCGGGCATGGGCACATCCCACCTGAACTGATCGCTCGACCTTTCCATTCCGAACCCAATCGGGCGGAGAAATATCTCGACGCCGCGGTCGCGACCGCGTGGGCAGTGGGACGGCTCGGGCAGAAGGATGAGGCGACGCTCGCAGCATTGATCGATCGCCTGGGCCGGACCGAGGACCCACCCTGGCTGAATGGTGATTTGATCGGAGCGCTCACGGCGCTCACAGGCCAGCGGTTTGGCCATGATATCGCTGCCTGGCGGGCCTGGTGGGC
>JAKSBY010000362.1 GCA_022360855.1 Sphingomonadales bacterium
CGTCAATCTCTCGGCAGCCTGGGCCGCGACCGATTGGGTGGAGCTCTTCGTCAATGCCGAGAATGTGTTCGACGCGCGGGTGGAGACGGCGGTCTCCGGCGCCGGCATCGTCACCTTGGGGCAGCCGGCGCTCTGGCTCCTTGGGGTCAGGTTGCGGGGCTGAGCCGGCGGCCCCTGGAGGCTGCCAGATTCAAGACGGCGGTATAGCCGGGCTGCAACTCCATCTTCGGGCCGTAGCCTTTTTCGAGCAGCATCTCATGCGCCTGCTTCAGCCGGTAGCACGGCACGAACAGAAACAGGTGATGCTCGATATGGTAGTTCACCCAGTAGGGCGCCACGAAGATGCGCGTGAACCAGGTTGTCCGCGTCGTCCGCGTATTGAGCAGTGGGTCGTCACGGTCTTGGGTCATGGCGTGCTCGGCGATGTTGCGGACGCGCAGCACGAGCTGGTAGCCCGTGGCCAGCGGCAACAGCCAGAGCAGCAGATAGAGATGGCCATAGCCCGCCGCAGCGAGGCCGGCCCACATCAGCGCGTTGACGGCCAGGAAGCTCCCGAGGATACGTAAGGCCGGGCCGAGCCGCTTGTCCATGGGCTGATCCTTGGGCCCCAGGGTCGCGCCGAATTGCAGAATGCGCGTGCGGATGAAGGTCCAGCCGACGAGATCGCGTAGGATCTTGCGGACCAAGCTTGCCCGGGTGATTGGGAAGGGCGCGGAGAGCACTAGATCCGGGTCGTTGTCCTGCTGCGTGTTTTTGTGGTGGATGATGTGGTAGCGGCGGTAGGCCGGCATGTCCGCCCCCAGGGGCACTGCGCAGAACCACTGCCCGAAGAAGTCGTTGAGCCGTCGGGACTTGAATAACAGGCCGTGCGCCGCGTCGTGCATCAGGATCGCCAGGCCGAGCTGGCGTCCGGCCACCACAAACAGCCCGACGAGGAAGACCAGCGGATGCGGCACGAGCGCGGCTGCCACCATGGCCGCGGCGATGACGCCCCAGGCATGCGCCACCAGCCAGGCGCCGCGCCAGTCGGAACGCTGGCGCAGCTCGCGGATTTCCTCGGGTTCCAGAAAATCCCGGGTGCGGGGCATCATGCGACTCATGGCGCCCTTATAGCACAGCCGGCCCCGCTAATCGATTAACCGGCCGTTCGTGGTTCGACAAGCTCACCACGAACGGAATGAAACTCCGTTCGCCCTGAGCCCGTCGAAGCATGTCCTGAGCGACGCCGCAGGCGGCGTCGAAGGGGGCGGGAGCGCGGGCTTCGCTGTCTTTGCAATGGTTAGCTGTCGTCGGGCAGCGCCGCCTGGGCCGCGGGGATGGCTTTGCCGCGGCTGATTGGCGCCTGCTGGTGGGCCAGCGCGTCCTCCAGCGCGGCGAGGCATTTGATCACCCGGTCCGGGCGCGCGGACTGGCCCATCAGGCCGAGCCGCCAGACCTTGCCGGCGAGCGTGCCGAGCCCGGCGCCGATCTCCAGATCGTAGCGCTCCAGCACGAATTTGCGGATCGCCGCTTCATCGACGCTGTCGGGCACCGATACCGCATTGAGCTGCGGCAGGCGGTGGGCAGCGTCCACCAGTAGGGAAAGCCCCATGGCTTCGAGCCCGGCCTTGAGCGCGGTGTGCATATGGGCGTGGCGCGCCCAGGCCGCATCGAGGCCCTCTTCGTGCAGCATGAGCAGCGCTTCGTGCAGGCCATAAAGGGCGTTGACCGGCGCGGTGTGGTGGTAGCTGCGCCCGCCGGCCCCATCCCAGTAGTCCATGACCAGGGTGAGGTCGAGGAACCAGCTTTGGACGGGATGCGCGCGGGCCTTGATGACCGCGACCGCGCGGTCCGAGAAGGTGACCGGCGACAGGCCCGGCGGCGCTGACAGGCACTTCTGCGTGCCGGAATAGACCGCATCGGCGCCCCAGCCGTCCACATCGACCGGGATGCCGCCCAGGCCGGTGACGGTGTCCATGATCGAGAGGCAGTCATGTTGGCGGGCGAGCGCGCACAGCGCCGCCGCGTCGGCGCGCACGCCGGTGGAGGTCTCCGCATGCACGAATGCCAGGATTTTCGCCTCGGGATGGTCCTTCAAAGCGGCTTCGGTGGCATCGAGATCGATGCTCCGGCCCCATTCGGCCTCCACCATCACCGCATTGCCGCCAGCGCGGGTGACGTTCTCCCGCATCCGCCCGCCAAACACGCCGTTCTGGCAGATCACCACAGTGTCGCCCGGCTCCACCAGATTGGCGAAGCAGGTCTCCATGCCCGCCGAGCCCGGCGCGGAGACCGGGATCGTCAGCGCGTTTTCGGTCTTGAAGGCGGCGCGCAGCCCGGCCTTGAGCTCTTCCATGAAGGTCTGGAAGGCCGGGTCGAGATGGCCGATGGTGGGCCGCGCCATGGCGGCGAGCACGCGCGGGTGAACGTCGGACGGACCCGGACCCATCAAGGTTCGCTCGGGCGGCTGAAAGCTCTGCATGGAAATCCTCGTAACAAATGCTGGAATTGGGTGCGGCGTGGCCGCTAGTCTCTTTAGCGTCCTCAAACCGGATTGCAAGTTCGATCGCCATGGCTGACCGCCCCGTCGTTGCTCTGTTCGTGACCTGCCTCGTGGACGTAATGCGCCCGCGTATCGGCTTTGCCGCCGCGAAGCTCCTGGAAGAGGCGGGCTACGACGTCGTTGTGCCGGCGCAGGGCTGCTGCGGTCAGCCGAACTACAACGGCGGCGACGCGGAGGGGACCCGCGCCCTGGCGCGCCGAGTGATAGCGACGTTCCTGCCTTACGATCATGTCGTGGCACCGTCCGGCTCCTGCGCCGCGACCGTCAAGCGGCACTATCCCGGGTTGTTCGAGATGGGCAGCGACGACCGCCGGCGCGCCGAGGAACTGGCCGCCAAGACCCATGAGCTGATCGGATTCCTCCATGACGTGGCCGGTATGCGGGAGGTCAGCGGTAAATGCACCGGCGTGGCGGCCTATCACGATAGCTGCTCGGGCCTGCGCGAGCTCGGCCTGAAGGGCCAGCCCCGGGCACTGCTCGGCGCCGTTGACGGCTTGGAGCTTCGCGAACTGCCGGACGCGCATATCTGCTGCGGCTTCGGCGGCACCTTCGCGATCAAATACCCGGACGTCTCCAACAAGATTGTCTCCGACAAGACGGCATCCATCGCGGCGACGGGGGCAGACATGCTCGTCGCCGGCGATCTCGGCTGTCTGCTCAACATGGAAGGCAAGCTGCATCGCCAGGGCCGCACGGTGAAGGCGTATCACACGGCGGAGGTGCTGGCCGGCATGGCCGGCGACGACGGGGCCAAGCCATGAAGGTGGCGAGCCGGAACTTTGCCGAAACCGCCGCGTCGGCGCTCGAGGACGCGCAGCTCCAGAAGGCGCTCGGCGTCATCCAGGACGGTTTCGTGGCCAAGCGCGCCGAGGCCCGCGCGGCGCTGCCCGAGTTCGATGCGCTGAAGGCCGAGGGCAAGGCCATCAAAGAGCACGCGCTGGCGCATCTCGACCACTATCTGGAGCGCTTCGAGGCCGAAGTGTCCGCTTCCGGCGGCCAGGTGCATTGGGCACGGGACGGGGCGGAGGCCGGCGCCATCGTTGCCCGCATCGCCAAAGAGGCGGGTGCCAGGCGGATCATCAAGGGCAAGTCCATGGTGACCGAGGAGGCGCATCTCAACCAGTCATTGGCGGCGGCGGGCTTGGAGGCGGTCGAGACCGACCTCGGCGACTACATCATGCAGCTCAGGGACGAGCCGCCGAGCCACCTGATCATGCCGGCGCTGCATCTGGTCCGCGGCGAGATCGCCGAGACCTTCCGGGAACACCATGCGGAGTTCGCGCCGGACCGACCGCTGGCCGAGCGCCAGGCCCTGATCAAGGAAGCCCGCAAGGTGCTCAGGCAGAGGTTCCTGTCTGCCGATCTCGGCATCACCGGCGCCAATTTTCTGGTTGCCGAGACCGGGACCGTGGTGCTGGTCACCAATGAGGGCAACGGCGATCTGACGACAATCCTGCCGAAGACCCATATCGTGGTCACCGGCATCGAGAAGGTGGTGCCGACCCTGGAGGACGCGACCACCCTGATCCGCCTCCTGGCGCGCTCGGCGACGGGGCAGGAAATCTCCGCCTATACGAGCTTTTTTACCGGGCCGAAGCGCGCGAACGAGCCCGACGGGCCGGAGGCGTTCCATGTCGTTCTGCTCGATAACGGCCGCAGCGACCTCGTGGCCAGCGAGTTCCATGAGATGATGCGCTGCATCCGCTGCGGCGCCTGCCTCAACCATTGCCCGGTCTACGCCGCGGTCGGCGGCCACGCCTACGGCTCGGTCTATTCCGGGCCTATGGGCGCAGTGTTGACGCCGGGTTTCGCCGGCATCGACCAGGCGCGCCCGCTGCCCGAGGCGTCGACCGCCTGCGGACGCTGCGCCGAGGTCTGCCCGGTCGGCATCCCGATCCCCGATCTCATGCGCCACTGGCGGATGCGGGCGTTTGACGACGGCCTCGGACCGTGGCCGATCCGCTTCGGGCTCAAGGCCTGGGCGGCGATGTCGCGGCGCCCCTGGCTCTACCGGATGGGAACGGCGCTGGCCGCGCGCCTGCCCAGACTGTTGAGCAAGGGCGGCTGGATCACCCGCCTGCCGGGCCCGTTCGGCGGCTGGACCGCGCATCGAGACATGGCTGCGCCGGCGGGCCGGACCTTCCAGGCGCAATGGCGTGTGCGGGAGGGCCGGCGATGAGCGCCGCACGGGAGGCCATCCTCGGCAAGCTGCGCAGGCGGCTGGACGCGATGCCGGCGCTTGCCCGCGATGCAAAGACGGCGGAGGCGCGGATAGCGCGGCATGCCACCAACCTGGTGCCGGAACGCGCGACGGTTTCGGGGGCGGCGCTCGTCGCGCGCTTTGAAGACATGTCGAAAAAGGCCGCCGCGACCATTGCGCGGGTGGACGGACCCGACGCCATCCCCGAGGCGGTTGCCGATTATCTGCGGAGCCAGAATCTGCCCCCCAAAGCCTTCATCGCGCCCGATGCCGCGTTGACCGACCTCGACTGGTCGGCCGCGCCGGCCCTGGAGCTGTCAAACGGCGACCCGGCGAAGGTCGAGGGCGCGACCGTCACCGCCGCCATCGCCGGGGTCGCGGAAACCGGAACCGTGGTCATGTCGTCGGCCGAACCCAGCCGCATGCGCAACCATCTGCTGGCCGAAACCAGTATTGTCGTGCTCTCCGCGGACACGCTGGTCGGTGGCTATGAAGAGGTCTGGGCGCGGCTTCGCAAGTCCCGCGATGCCTTCATGCCGCGCGCCATCAACCTGATCACCGGCCCGTCGCGCACCGGCGATATCGAGCAGGTCATCGAACTCGGCGCGCACGGCCCGGCGCGCGTCCATGTCATCTTGGTCGGCGAGGTGTCTCCTGGTTAGCCATGCGTTCTGAAAAAGGGGACGCTACCCTTTTGGGGGAGATATCCCGAACGATGCAAACCCCGTTCGCCCCGAGCTTGTCGAAGGGCTGGCGGCCGCTCATGCTTCGACAAGCTCAGCACGAACGGAATTCTAAAAAGGGTAGCGTCCCCTTTTCTCCCTTTTCTCGCCGGTCAAGCCGACGGGTGACATTAAGGGACATGCTTAGACCTAAACTCATTCTGCTCTAGTTAGCTGCGCGTTCTCGCTTTGGCCGCCGGACCAGCTCGCCGCCGCAGTTGGGGCAGGTGTGGTCATGGGTTCCGGCCGTGCAGGTCTCGCAGAAGGTGCATTCGTAGGAGCAGATGTAGGCGGTGCTCTGCCAGTCCAGCTCGGCGTGGCAGGTCTCGCAGGCGTCCTTCATCTGCAGCGCCACGTGGCGGTCTCCGTCTTCTAGGCACGGGCGCCCGCCAGCCGGACGGCAAGGTCTTGGCGTCGCGCCAACAGTCTGTCCCACACCCGCTCGTGCAGGGCATAGAACACAGTCTGCACCATCGGCTCGATCAGGCCAATTCCCAAGGCGACCGCCCAACTACCGGTCAGGGCAAAGGCGACCGCCATGGCGACGGCGAGGTGCATGAGTCCATAGGAGAGCGGCTTGAACGCGGGCAGCATGGCGGAAAACTCTTATTGCTATTAATAATCATTATTATATAAGATTTACTCGGCAGAATCAATCCCCGCGCGTGCCTCGGCCGCATTCGCCGCCCGGTTGCGCCATGATGGGGCCATGACCTAGTGTCTTGGGGAATAAACTTACGGAGCGAGGCTTGTGCGTCTTCTTTTGGTTGGCTTTATGATGAGCCTGATGTTTGGCGGAACGGCAGCCACGGCGAGCGAAGCCTTGGACGAAGGTGTCGCGGCGCGTTTCGCGCGGCTGGCGCTTGATTGCGTGCACCGCGAGTATCCCAACAAGATTGCCCATGTGCTGATGTCTGACGAAGACGTGCAGCGCCCCCGTGACCTCACGCCGGTGTTCTACGGTTGCTTCGACTGGCATTCGGCGGTCCACGCCCATTGGCTCCTGGTTCGCCTTGTGCATCTGATGCCGGACGCTGCATTCGCCGAAGAGGCGCGGCGGAAGCTCGACCGGAGCTTCACCGAGGACAAGGTTCTGGGTGAGCTCGTTTATCTCGCCGGCGACGGCCGGGACAGCTTCGAGAGGCCCTATGGCCGCGCCTGGCTGCTGCAGTTGATGGCCGAGCTCCGGCAGTGGCGGACCAAGGAAGCCAAACGGTGGCGGGGCACCCTGATGCCGCTGGAGGAAGTCATCGCCCGGCCGGTCAAGACCTGGCTGCCCAAGCTCAGCTATCCCATCCGCTCCGGCACCCACAACCAGACCGCCTTTGCCTTCGGCCTGTTCCTTGACTGGGCGCGCCTCGCCGGCGACGCGGAGATGGAGGCGCTGGTAGCCGCCCGCTCGCGCGACTTCTATCTCGGCGACCGCGATTGCCCGCTTAACTACGAGCCCTCCGGCGAGGACTTCCTGTCGCCCTGCCTGATGGAGGCCGATCTGATGCGTCGGGTGCTGCCGGCAGCGGAATTTCGGGCTTGGCTCACCGCGTTTCTTCCCCATATCCCGAAAGAAGATGGGCCCGGCTGGCTCGACGTCGGCATCGTCACAGACCCGACCGACGGCAAGATCGTCCATCTCGACGGGCTCAACCTGTCGCGAGCCTGGGCGCTGGAGGGCATCGCCTCGACGCTTGGCGCAGCGGATCCGCGCCGCGATGTGCTGATCCCGGCGGCCCGGCGGCACGCCACATCGGGCCTGGCGTCGGTCTCTGGCGAGCATTACGCGGGCGGGCACTGGCTCGCCAGCTTCGCGATTTATCTTGTAACCCAGCGAGGGATTGACAATGACGGAACCTGACACGCAGCCAAGCGACCCCAACGATCACGCTGGCGTCATTGCGCATCCGCCGATCATCTATGCCGGTTTCCTGCTCGCCGGCTGGGGCATCGGCAAACTCTGGCCGCTCGGGCTCGGCCTGGGCGATGCGGGTATCTGGCTCGGCGCCGGGCTTGTCGTGGTCGCGTTTGCGATTATCGGCGTCTGCGCCAACTGGTTCCGCAAGCAGGGCACGACCCTGCCGACCAACCTGCCGACCACCGCGATCGTGACCGAAGGGCTCTACCGCTACAGCCGCAACCCGATCTATATCGGCCTCAGCCTGGCTTATCTCGGGCTTCTGCTGATCCTCGATGCGGGCTGGGCGCTGGTCCTGCTGCCGGTCGTCCTCGTGCTCATGAACGAAGGCGTGGTCAAGCGCGAGGAGGCCTATCTCGCCGGCAAATTCGGCCAGCCCTATCTGGACTACAAGGCCAAGGTCCGCCGCTGGCTCTAAACGAAATTCGCGACGAAGACGGCCAGAATAATCCCCGGCACGACGATCCGGACGGCCCAGCGCCACGCCTGAAACAGCGCGCCCGTGCCGAGGCCGAGTTGGGCGGCGGTGGGTTCGCGGGTCAGCACCCAGCCGGCAAACAGCGAGAACAGCGCCCCGCCCATGGGCAGCGCGATATTCAGGGTGATATGGTCCAAGGCGTTGAAGATCGTCGCGTCTTCGAAGCCGGAGAGGAAGGCCAGCGGCCGAATGTCAGACCAGGCATTGAACGAGAACAGGGTGGCAAAGCCCAAGAGCCAGATCACCGCGCCCAATCCCAGCGACGCCGTGAGCCGGCTCACGCGGCGGGTCTCGACCGCCGTGCGCACGGACACCTCCATCATGCTGATCGCCGAGGTCAGGGCGGCAAAGGCCAGGAACAGGAAGAACAGCGCGCCGAAGACGGCGCCGCCGGTGAGATCGCCGAAGGCGATCGGCAGGGTGGCGAACACCAGGCCCGCGCCCTGCGCCGGGTCGAGCCCGTAGGCGAAGACCAGGGGAAAGACGGCGAGGCCGGCAAGCAGCGCGACCGTGGTGTCGGCCGCCGCAACGGTCAGGGTGGCCCGCGGGATCGAGACGGAGCGTTCCAGATAGACGCCGTAGGTCAACACGCCGCCGACGCCGATGTTCATGGTAAAGGCCGCTTGGCCCAGCGCCGATAGGGCCACCGCCGGCGTGAGTGCATCGAAATCCACATGAAAGAGGAATCGCAGGCCGGCGGCCGCGTCGCCGGCGGCCAGCGCGTAGGCGACCAAAATCAGCAGCAGGACGAGCAGGGCCGGCATCAGGATCCGGTTGGCGCGCTCGAGCCCGGCCGTAACCCCGCGCGAAACCACGCCGATGACGAGACCCATAAACAGCGCGTGCCACAGAATCAGCGTCGCCGGGTCCGACCGGAAAGCCTCATAAAGCGCGCGGGCCGACGCACCGTCGAGGCCGGCGAACTGCCCGGCGGCGGCCTTGGGAATGAAGGCGATCGTCCAGCTCGCGAAGACACAGTAGAAGCTCAGGATCAGGGTGATGGTCGCCACCCCGAGCCAGCCGGCCCATCTCCAATGGCTGCTGGCGCCCGCCTTTTGCGCCGTATGCGCCAGAGACCGCGGCGCGCTGAGCCGGCCTTCGCGGCCGATCAGCGTCTCGGCCATGAAGGCGGGGATGGCGATGGCCGCGATGCCCAGCAGGTAGACCAGCACAAACGCCCCGCCGCCCCCGGTCCCCGCGGTGTAGGGAAATTTCCAGACATTGCCGAGCCCGACGGCAGCGCCGATGGAGACGAGAACAAATGCAAAGCGGGAGGACCAGCGGCTGGTTGCCGCCACAGGTGCAGCCATAAAGCCGTTGCCTCCCGATTGCTCTTAGCGTTTGACCCGAGTGTGCTCCAATCCCTAAGCTGCGGCAAATAAGAAAAAGGAGAGGTGTGTGCATAAGCTCCGCGCGGCCGGCGGCCTGGCCGCCTTTTTTGCGGCCGTCATGGCCACGAGCCCGGCCCTGGCGCAGGAATCCGGCATCGACGAAGCCATCGCCAGCGTTCTCGGCCCCATTGCCTCGGCTCTGTCCACCGTTGTTTTCTATCAAGTCGAGCTGTTCGGCACGCAGGTCGAGCTCATCGTTATCTGGATGCTGTTCCCGCTCTTGATTCTGACCGCCTATTACGGCTTCGTGAATCTCAGGCCGGCCTCCTTCCGCTCCGCCTGGCACATCGTGCGCGGCCGCTATCACGATCCCAATGCGCCGGGTGAGGTCTCGCAGTTTCAGGCGCTCTCAACCGCGCTCTCGGGCACGGTCGGTATCGGGAATATCGCCGGCGTCGCGGTCGCCATCGCCTGGGGCGGGCCGGGCGCGACCTTCTGGATGATCCTGATCGGCCTCTGCGCCATGTCGGTCAAGTTCACCGAATGTACATTGGGGGTGAAGTACCGCGTTCGCCACGCAGACGGGTCGGTCTCCGGCGGGCCGATGTATTACCTGCGCTACGGCCTTGCCAATCGCGGCTATGTCAAGCTCGGCCTGGCCCTTTCGGCCATGTATGCGGTGTTCGGCGTGCCGACCTTGCTGCAACTGGCGACGGTCAATCAGATGTACAGCCAGATGGAGGTCGCGACCGGCTTCGATCAGGGCTGGCTGTTCGGTGTCGTGCTGGCGGTGCTGGTCGCCATTGTCATCATCGGCGGCATCCGCTCCATCGCGCGGGTCACGGTCGTGCTGGTACCGCTCATGGCCGGCGTCTATATCCTTACGGCGCTCTCGATCATCCTCGGCAATCTCGGCGCCATTCCGGCGGCGGTGGGCGTCATCGTCACCGCCGCGTTCAGCCCGGAGGCCGTCGAAGGCGGCATCATCGGCGTCACCATCGTCGGCATGCGACGGGCGATCTATTCCACCGAAGCGGGGCTCGGCACCTCGTCGATGGCGCATTCCGCGGCCAAGACTTCGGAGCCGGTTTCGGAAGGGCTCATCGGGCTGATGGAGCCCTTTATCGATACGGTGATCATTTGCACGATGACGGCGCTCGTCATCGTCATCACCGGCGCCTACGAGCTTCGGCTGCAGGGTGTGGACGACATCGCCATCACGTCGGCCGCTTTCACCTCGATCTATCCTTTCTTCGACAAGGTGCTGATGGTGGCCGTGCTTCTGTTCGGCTTTTCCACCATCATCTCCTGGGGCTACTACACCGAGAAGATCTGGACCTATGTGTTCGGCCACAGCCGACCGTCGGTGGGGACCTTCAAGGCGGTGTTCTGCGTCTGCCTGATCCCCGGCGGCGTCCTGACCGCGACCCAGGTCTTCGACCTCATCGACAGCCTGTTCTTCCTTCTGGCCATTCCCAATATCGTCGGCCTCTACATCATGGCGCCGGAGGTGAAACGCGACATGCAGAGCTACTTCGCGCGTCTCAAAGCCGGTGAGATCAAGATGAACGCCAGACCCGAGGTCCAGGCGGCGGAGTAGGACTGTGTCGCCCCGGCTTCCGCTTGAAAAATTACTCAGAATAAACTAGTTTAAACCAGTTCAAACTAGTTTAAAGAAGGTTAAATCATGGAAGAAATCGGCGCCTTCGAAGCCAAGACCAAACTTTCCGAGCTCCTTCGCCGGGTCGAGGAGGGCGAGAGCTTTCGCGTCACGCGCCATGGTCGCCCCGTGGCGATCCTTTCGCCGGCGAGCCCAAGTCCTAAGATGACGCCTGAGGAAGCCGTGCGGCGCATCCGGGAGCTGCGCAAGGGCAATATCCTCGGACCTGATGTAACGATACGCGAATTGATCGAAGAAGGCCGTGAGTGAATGGCGGATTTTGTCATCGACTGTTCGCCAGTCCTGGCTTGGTTCTTTGATGACGAGATCTCCGATTATTCCGAAGCGGTCTTGCGGCATCTCGAATCGCGCGCCCCCGCCATCGCGCCGAGACTTTGGCAGTTGGAGCTTACAAACGGTCTTGTTGTCGGCGAGCGGCGGCGCCGATCGGGCCTGACGGCTCCCGAGAGCTTCCTACGTTTCATTCAGGCTCTCAACGTTTCGTTCGACGACTCGATTCCTGAGGTTGCCGTTCTGCTGGATGTTGCGCGGGAGCACCGTCTCAGCGTTTACGATAGCGTCTATCTGACGCTTGCCATTCGGGAGTCGCTTCCGATTGCCACCCTCGACAAGCAGCTTGCTCAAGCAGCGGAAGCTTCCGGCGTCGGCCTTTGGTCGCCGAGTTCCTAACCCAGCTTGCGCGCCACCCGGTTGAGCATGCCGGGCGCGACGCGTTTGAGCCAAAGCGCGTGCATCTCTGGCCCCGCACCGACGGCGATTTCGTCATGGCCGCGCCTGAGGCCCCTGAGGATGACGCGCGCGGCGGCGTCCGGGTCCATGCCACCGGCGATGTTCTTGTCCGTGGTGCCGAAGGTCGTGCCGTCGCCTTTTAGGGCGTTGGTCGAGATATCCGTGCGGATGAAGCCGGGTGTGATCAGCGAGACCTTGATATTGTGCTCCCAGATCTCCGCCCGCAGCGCGTCGTAATAGCCCTGCAGGGCGTGCTTGGCGGCGCAGTAGCCGGTGCGCTGCGGCCCGCCGACCTTGCCGGCCACCGACGAGGTGACGACGATATGGCCGGACTTACGCTCCACCATGCCGGGCAGCACCAGCTTGGTGAGCGCCACGGGCGCGAAGAAATCGATCTCGAAGAGCTTACGGTAGACCGCCATGTCGGTCTCCAGCGCGCGCGAGCGCTGGCTGATCCCGGCATTGTTGACGAGCATGTCGATGCGGCCGTGGCGGCCCTCGGCGTCGGCCGTGAGCTCCGGCAGGCGGTCGAAGTGGGTGGCCTCGAAGGCGATGGTTGCGGTGCTGGCGGCTCCGCGGTCGCCGGCCTCCCTGGCGATCTCCGCCAGCGCGTCCTCGCGCCGGCCGGAGAGGATGAGGCGCGCGCCGCTTGCGCCAAAGGCGCGGGCCAGCGCCGCGCCGATGCCCGACGAAGCGCCAGTGATCCAGATGACCTTATCGGCAAATCCCCGCATGTCACCTCTTATACGCAAACGGCTTGTCACCCGGATCAAGCCCGAGATAGCGGTCGCGCAGCTTGGTCTGGCGGGAGACGAGCGGCACCTCGGTCCCGCGAATGATCACCGCCACCGGCGCCGACATGACCTCGAACGGATCGCCGTCCCAGATCACTACGTCCGCGTCCTTGCCGGCCTCCAGGGAGCCGTATTGCGCCGCGATTCCGAGAATCCGCGCCGGGTTGACCGTGACCGCGGCCAGCGCGGCGTCCCACGGCATGCCGTGCGCCACGGCGACTCCCGCAAGCTGCGCCACAAGACGGGCGTTGTGGGAGCCGCCGATCACGCCCGTGGCGTCGCCGGCAAGCGCGACCGTGACGCCCGCCGCGTCGAGCCGCACGACATTCTGCATGGTCGAGGCCAGGCTCTCGAAGCTGGACGGCAGGTTGATCATGCTGTTGGCGATCACCGGCAGGCCGGCAGCGGCCAACTCGTCGGCGACCATCCAGCCCTCCCGCGCGCCGTAGAGGACGATACGCAGGTTCGGCCGTTCGTCGGCCAAGGCAATGGCGCGGCGGATATCGGCCGCCTGATGCAGGCGCAGGACGAGCGGCGTGTCGCCCTTGACGACCGGCACCAGCGCCTTCAGATCGATACGGCTCAGAAGGCCGTCCCGATGTACCCCGCCCATGTAGCGGGCGCGGTTGGTGTCGTAGTCCGCGGCCTCGGCCAGGGCGTTCTTCAGATAGACCCAGGCGCCGCCACGGGAACCGCCGGCGAGCTTGGTGCCGTCATCGGTCATGTCAGCGACCATGAAGGCGCGCGCGGCAACAACGATATCGGCCGCGTCGCCAAGATGGGCGACCGCCCCTTGGCCGTCGAACAGGGTGTCGGTGGAGACGGGCGCCACGCCGACCCGGGTCACCCCCTCGATCCGAGTGGTCGGGACCGTCGTTGCGCGCGGGTTAATGCCGTAGGCCACGTCAAAGGCGGCGGAGATCGGGGCATCGGCCAGCCGCTCGTCGCGGCCCTTCTCGTCGAGGCTGATTTCGCGCACGCCGACGGTGGTGATCGAGTTCATCAGCCCCGGCGTCACAATTTGGCCGGAGGCGTCGATGACCCTGTAGCCGTCCGGCACAGCGAGGCCGGCACCCACCGCCCGGATGGTCGTGCCATCGATCAGGACGGTGCCGTTTTCGATGGTGCCGTCGGCTCCCACCGTATGTATCGTGCCGCCGGTGATGGCAAGGCGTTCGGCCGTCGTCGGACCGGCAAAAACGAGGGCGAAGATCAGGATTGCGAAGAGTCTCATTTCGCGTCTCCTTCGCCGACCTGGCCGAGCTCGAAATCGGAGACGGGCCAGCTCGCCGGGTCGTTCCGGTCATAAAGCATCGCGCCATCCACGAATACTTTCTCCGCACGGGTGTAGGAGGAGAAGGGGTCGCCCGACCAGAGCACCACATCGGCGTCCTTGCCGGGCTCAAGCGAGCCGGTCGCCTCGAAGATGCCGAGGGATTTGGCGGGATTGGCCGAGAGCCAGATCCAGGCCGTCGCCTTGTCGATCTCGAGGCCCACCCGGTTGCCGTCGGCGAGCGCCTTGGCCGCCTCCTGGTTCAGGTGCTGGATGCCGATCGACGAATCCGAATGCACGATGGCGCAGGCATTCGCGGCATGGACGAAGGGGATGTTCTCGCGGATGCTGTCATAAGCCTCGATCTTGAAGCCCCACCAGTCCGCCCACATGGCTGAACAGGTGCCGTGTTCGGCCAGGATATCGGCGATTTTGTAGGCCTCCACCGCGTGCTGGAACGAGGCAACGTGGTAGCCGAACTCCTCGGCCATATCCAGGATCTGCGCCATCTCGTCGGCGCGGTAGCAGTGCATGTGCACCAGGATGTCGCCGTCCAGCACGCCCTTCAGCGTATCCAGCTCCAGATCGCGTTTGGGCGGCTCATTTTTGGCACCGGCCGTATAGGCGTCCCAGTCGCGCTTGTAGTCCGCCGCCTCCGCCCAGGCGGCGCGATAGCCTGCCACATTGCCCATGCGCGTGGATGGTGCCCTTTTTCTGCTCGTGCCATAGAAATATTTGGGGTTCTCGCCGCAGGCCATCTTCAGGCCGTGCGGCGCGCCCGGGAATTTCATGCCCTGTACGGTGCGGGCATAGACGTTCTTGACCGTGACCGAGCGGCCGCCGAACAGGTTGACCGAGCCCGGCAGGATCTGCATGGCGGTGACGCCGCCGGCCAGCGCGCGGGCAAAGCCCGGATCCTGAGGCCAGACGCTGTGCTCCGCCCACACCTCGGCGGTAACCGGGTCCGTGGATTCATTACCCTCGGAATGGGCGGCCAGACCCGGGCTGGGATAGATGCCCAGATGCGAATGCACGTCGATGATGCCGGGCGTTACCCATTGCGCACTGCCGTCGATCACCGTGGCGCCCTTGGGGATCGCCACATCCGTGCCCACCGCCACGATGTCGCCGTCGGACATCAGGATCGTTGCGTCATCGATGCGCCCGCCGAGTCCGTCGAGCAGCGTCGCGCCGGTAATCGCCGTCGGCGTCGAGGCTGCCGGCTCATAGGTCGATGGGAAGGGATCGGAGTCGATGACGATCCTGTCGCCGCCGGTTGGCTCCTCGGCGCAGGCGGCGAGCCCGCCCAGGGCGATCAGCGCGGCTGCCCGCATTACGTATCGTATCATAATGTCGAACTCCCTGATGTACACAACACAACGGCGTCGCTATCTCAGCTTCCCGGCCGCATCGAGGGGTGGATGCCGGCGGCCTGCGGCTCCCCGACTTCGCGGCGCCCCTCCAGATCATCATCGACGGTGTCGTCCTTCAGCGTATCGAGGTGCATCAGCTTCTTGATCAGCGGCGAAACGACCATAACGCCGACGCCGATCGCCATCGCAGCCAGGCCAACCGTCTCGTAGACGCCGAGCACGACCTCCTTGCCGGCGGTTGCGCCTTCGAGGCCTTCGGCGCCGGTCGCAGCCGCAATAAGACCGGCCGCGAAATTACCGGTCGCCGAGGCGAAGAACCAGGTGCCCATGATCAGGCTCGCCATATGCGCTGGCGCAAGCCGATTCATCGCGCTGAGCCCGACCGGCGACAGGCAAAGCTCGCCGGTGGTGTGGAGCAGATAAATCAGGAAGATGAAGAGCACCGGGGTCGCTACGTCGATCCCGACCACCTGCGCGCCGTAGACGAGCACCAGGAAACCAAGACCGACCTGAACCACGCCGAGGCCGAATTTCATCGGCGTCGAGGGCTCGAGCCCGCGCCGGCCGAGCCAAGTCCACAAGGTCGCAAAGAGCGGTGCGAGCAAGATAATGTAGATCGCGTTGATCGACTGGAACATCGAGGCCGGAACCCCGCCGCGATCGACATGACGATCGGTGAACAGGTTGAGCGACGAGCCCGCCTGTTCAAAGAGCGCCCAGAAGATGATCGAGGTCAGAATTAGGAAGAGCGCCGCAAAAATGCGGTCGCGATCGTCGCTCGGCAGGCGCAGTACCGCAACCACGATGACATAGGCGACGAGCAGCAGACCGAATCCGCCCAACAGATAGCCGATCAGATTCTGATACTGGATGAGCACCCAGCAAAGCGCGACCAGCGCCAATCCGACAACATACATCCACCATTCGAAAGGCAGCCCCCCGGCGCGCTGCTTCAGCCGTTCCGGATCGGCCGGTTCGCCCCGTCCGAGCAGTAACGGCTTGCCCCAAACAAAGACGGCCAGACCGGCGAGCATGCCGATGCCGGCGAGGCCGAAGCCATAGGCCCAGCCATAGGTCTGACCGAGATAGCCACAGAGCAGGGAACCGCCCGCGGCGCCAAGATTGATGCCCATATAGAAGATCGTATAGGCCCCGTCGCGTCTGACATCGGTGCGCGGATAGAGCTGCCCGACGATCACCGAGATATTGGCTTTGAGGAAACCCGAGCCGACGATGATCAGCGCCAGCGCCAGCCAGAAAACATTGATGATCGGCGTGCTCTGTCCGCCATCGCCTTCGAAAGCCATGAAGAAATGACCGAAAGTCAACAGGATTGCGCCGAAGAGCACGGCCTTGCGTTGTCCCAGATAGCGGTCCGCAAGATAGCCGCCGACCACTGGCGTGATGTAGACCAGCGCGGTATAGGCGCCGTAGATGATCGACGCTTCGCTGTCCGAGAACATCCAGTGTTGGACGAGGTAGAAAATCAGCAACGCGCGCATGCCGTAGTAGGAAAAGCGCTCCCACATCTCGGCGAAGAACAGGATAAACAGCCCCTTGGGGTGGCCAAGGAATTCGCCGGGTTGATGGGCAACTTCCGCCGGGCGGGCGATATCGGTCATGAGGATCCTCTCTTTATTTTTTGGGCGCCGTCTCGGCGGCGCCCTTGTTGTTTTCAGCTTCGCATGATTCCGGCGACTTTGAGGGGCGTCAAGTGTTGCTGGATCATATGACGAGCGAGCGGATCAAAAAGACGAGAGCGCCGATGCTGGTGATGAACAGGGGAATCAGTGAGATTCCCAGCCCGGGCAGGCGTTTCTCCGGCGCCTGCCAATAGCCGACGGCAAACATCAGCCGCCCGGCGATCCAGACCGCGCCGGCCAGGCCGGCCCATTGATCCCCGACCAAGACCGCGAACAGCCAGAGCGACGGCAGGAACAACGCGAATTGCTCGAGCGTATTGTAGTGAGCGCGGAAATAGCGTTCGAATTCGGGATGGCCGCTTGTCTCTGGCGCGCTGATATCATGTACCCCGCGGCGCCCCGCAACCTGAGTCCCGAACCAGAAAATCATCAACACGCAGAGGAGCGTTACCAACGCCGTCCACGGATATGCAAAGTCCATCGTCCCTCTCCCCAAAACCGCCTTCGGTCTTCTTATAGTCCTATACGATCCGGCAAGGGAGGGGGATCGCGCAGCGAGTCGCGGAATTGAGCGCCGGTTTTGTGTCCGAACACTTCAACGGACTTAAGAAATTCATCGATCGAAACGCCACGGCCGGGTCGGACCGGCCAAGAAAAGCGGTTTCGGTTTGTGGAGTTAGCCTAAATTTTGCCACTGTTGCGGCTAGGCTGTGTCGCAGGAGGCCGAGAATCTCCTGTTCAATATAAAGCAGTCACGCTAAGATTGCCTCAGGGAGTAATCCGTTGAAAAAAAACAGAGGGGAAGCGGCGTTTTTCAGGGCGTTCGGCGTTTCGGCCCTAATCGGACTGGCGTTGGTTTACGTCAACGGTGCCTCTGCGCAAAGCACTGAAAAATCTAGCTTTTTCGGCAGTTACGAGCAGATTATGGGCTCGGCTGGGCAGTATCTGACGACCACGCGCTACCAGCGCTTGCTGCCCACGGATTACGGACACAACCAGAATACAGCCCGCCACTGGAACATCATCGTTGACCTTCTCGGGCGCCAGCGGCCGGAAAATCAGCTTCGGCTTGTGCATCAGTTTTTCAACATGACGCCCTATGTGGAAGACGTCGATGCCTACCACAAGCAGGACTATTGGGCTTCGGTGGGCGAATTCATGGACCGTGGCGGCGACTGCGAGGACTTCGCCATCGCCAAATACCGCGCTCTGGTGGACTCTGGATTCCCCGCGGGGGACCTGCGGATCGTACTGGTGACCGATCTGGCTCTCAAGCGGGACCACGCGGTGTTGACGGCCCGGCTCGGCGACAAGACCTACGTTCTGGACAATGTGCGCAATGAGGTGGTCGAGGCGGATCAGGTCACGACCTACCGGCCGCGCTACTCGCTCAACCAGTTTAGTGTCTGGTCGCACCGCACCGCCACCCGCCGCGACCTGCCGATGCAGCAGATCGAGCTGAAAGCCGAATAGGCCCTTTTAGATTTCGCCACCGAATTCCGTTCGTCCTGAGCTTGTCGAAGGACGGACGTCTGCGCTGCCTTTCACGCTTCGACAGGCTCAGCGCGAACGGACTTCAGTGGCGAAGCAAGTCTGCAAGACCGAGTGGATCAGGTGCCGTTCGCCTCGATGGCATCGACCACCGCCAGCGCGCTGGTATTGATGATCCCCCGCGCGGTGACCGACGACGCGACGATGTGGGCCGGCTTGTCGAGCCCGAGCAGCAAGGGCCCCACGGGCAGGCCGTCCGCCAGCGTCTTCAGGAGCTCGAAGGTGATGTTGGCGGCATCCAGGGTCGGCATGATCAGCAGGTTGGCGGGCCCGGTGAGCTTGCTGTTGGGAAACAGCCGGGCGCACACGTCCGGGCTGATGGCGGCATCGCCGTGCATCTCGCCTTCTACTTCGAGCTCCGGGTCGGCGGCGCGGATCAGCTTCAGGGCGCGGCGCATCTTGCGCGCGCTTTCCCGCCGCGAGCTGCCGAAATTGGAATGCGACAGCAAGGCGGCGCGGGGGTGGATGCCGAAGTGACGAATCTTCTCTGCCGCCAGCAGGGTTGCCTCGGCGATCTCCTCGGCCGCCGGGTCGGGCGCGACGAAAGGATCGGACAGGAAGAAGGTGCCCCGGTCGAGCACGAGGATCGCCAGCGACGAGACGGCGCAGACGTTTTTGGCCGCGCCGATGACCTGCAGGACGTGGCGCAGATGGGTGCTGTAACGCCCGACGGCGCCGCAGATCAGCGCGTCCGCATCGCCGCGCTTGACCGCGAGCGCGCCGATGATCGTGGTATTGGTGCGCACGATCGTTCGCGCCTCGTCCGGCGATACGCCGCGCCGCTCCATGAGGCTGTGATACAGCGTCCAGTAGTCGCGGAACCGCGGGTCGTCTTCCGGGTTGATGAGTTCGAAATGGCGGCCCGCTTCCAGGCGCAGCCCGAGGCGCTTAAGGCGGTTTTCGACCACTGCCGGGCGGCCGATGAGCACCGGGCTCGCAAGGTTTTCGTCGACGATGACCTGTGCCGCCTGCAGCACGCGATCATCCTCGCCTTCCGCAAAGATCACCCGTTTGCTGGCCTGTTTGGCGCGCGCAAAGATGGGCTGCATCAACGTGCCGGAGCGGAACACGTGGCTCGAGAGCTGCCGCGTATAGGCGTCGAAATCCTCTATCGGCCGCTTCGCGACACCTGAGTCCATGGCCGCCTTGGCAACCGCAGGCGCGACGAGCAGGATCAGACGCGGATCGAACGGCTTGGGCAGGATATAGTCGGGCCCGAGCTTGAGCGATTCGCCCTCATAGGCGCGTGACACGACGTCGGAGACCTCGGCCTCGGTGAGCGCGGCGATGGCCTTGACGCAGGCCACCTTCATCTCTTCGTTGATGACCGTCGCGCCGACATCCAGCGCGCCGCGGAAGATGAAGGGGAAGCAGATGACGTTGTTGACCTGATTGGGAAAGTCCGACCGGCCGGTGGCGACGATGGCGTCGGGCCGCGCCTTCCGCGCCACATCGGGCATGATTTCCGGGCGCGGATTGGCCAGGGCGAGGATCAGCGGGTTCTCCGCCATTCTGCGCACCGACTCCGCCGACAGGATATCCGGCGCCGAAAGGCCGAGGAAGACGTCGGCGCCGTCGATCACGTCCTCGAGCGCCCCGACATCCTTCTTTTGTGCGTAGCGGGCGCGGTATTCGTCCATGCCCGTCTTGCGGGACTCATGCACGAGTCCGTGGACATCGAACAGGAAGATGTTCTCCTTCCTGGCGCCCAGGTGGACGAGCAGGTCGAGGCAGGCAAGGCCGGCCGCGCCACCGCCTGTAGAGACGATCTTGACGTCTTCGAACTTCTTTTTGACCAGGCGCAGCGCATTGTAGACCGCGGCGCCGGCGACGATCGCCGTGCCGTGCTGATCGTCATGCATGACCGGGATATTCATCTGCTCGCGCAGGCGCTTTTCGATGACGAAGCATTCCGGCGCCTTGATGTCTTCCAGGTTGATGGCGCCGAAGGAGGGCTCGAGCGCTTCCACGACCTGACAGAAATGCTCGGGCTCGGTGGCATCGACCTCGATATCGACGCAATCGATATGGGCGAACTTCTTGAACAGCACCGCCTTGCCTTCCATCACGGGCTTGGAGGCGAGCGGGCCGATGGCGCCGAGGCCGAGCACGGCGGTGCCGTTGGAGACGACGGCGACCAGATTGCCGCGCGCGGTCAGCCGAGCGGCGGCATCGCTGTCGTCGCGGATCTTTTCACATGCGGCGGCGACGCCGGGCGAATAGGCGAGCGAAAGGTCGCGCTGGGTTTCCAGCGGCTTGGTGGCGGTCATTGCCCATTTGCCGGCGGGCTCCTTCTCGTGATAGCGCAGCGCGGCGTCGTAGAGCTTTTCGGATCGATCAGGCATGGTCTCCAATCCACTCCGAGTCATGTCCTGAAGGAGGGATCCTCCTTGTCCAAAAGCCGTAACAACCCGGCCCATTCCATGGAGCCGGCAAAACCGAACGTAGCGGCCGCCTGCTGGGAAACCCGCTCCTGCACCTCGGCGCGGGGCGTGATCAACTCGCCGCCGCCGGCCAATGCCGCGATCTGCATGGCGCAGGCCTTCTCCAGGAAATACATCAAAACATAGGCCTGCCCGACCGTCGCACCCGCCGTGAGAAGCCCGTGATTGTAGAGGATCATGGCATTTTTCTCGCCGAGATCCTTGCCGAGCTGGACGCATTCCTCTTCCGAAAGAGCAAGGCCTTCATAGTCGTGATAGGCGACGTTGCCGTGAAACAACAGCCCGGTCTGAGTGATCGGCAGGAGCCCGTGCTTCTGCGCCGCGACCCCGCAGCCGGCGACGGTGTGGGTGTGGATCACGCAGCCGGCATCCGGGCGCACGCGATGGACCGCGGAATGGACGATGAATCCGGCCGGATTGATGTGGTAGGGCGATTTCATGACGATATTGCCCTTGAGGTCGACCTTGACCAGGCTCGACGCGGTGATCTCGTGGAAATGCAGCCCGAACGGGTTGATCAGGAAGTGCTCGTCGGGCCCCGGCACCGCCGCGGAAATGTGGGTGTAGATCAAGTCGTCCCAGCCGTTACGGGCGACGAGGCGATAGCAGGCGGCGAGATCGACACGGGTTTGCCATTCCTCATCCGACACCATCTCGCGGACGGGCGGAAATTCCTTGATCGAGATATCGTCAGGCATGGTGTGTTCCTTGGCTGGCGAAAGCGCTTGGTCTCTCGCAGACATATCCATACTGTTGACGGCAATTGTGGCCCGTCAATCGGAAGCGATCAAGGGGGAGGCGAAAGGCTCCATGACGACGCGCGAAGAGGAGATGCGTGTTCAGGAGGAATGGCGCGCAAAGGGTGACCAGCGGTTTAGCGCGATCTCCGACGAGCTCCTTATCGGTGAATTTCTGTCGCCAAGCGCGCGGCGTGTCCGGCATTCAAACGCGCTCAAGACCCTCGTCAATTTCGCCATGTCGGAGACGGATTACTACGCGAAGGCACTGGAAGGGCTGTCCGAAAGTACCCTTGCTTTCGAGGATCCAGCCACCCTGGCCGAGCTGCCGGTGCTGACCAAGGCCGACATCCAGCTCAAAGGCGAAAGCCTCCGGGCGCGACGACTGCCGAAAGGGCAAGAGATTGCCCAGAAGCGCCAGTCGTCGGGCACGACCGGACCGCCGACGGTGGTTTATCACACCAATGTCAGCCGCAGCGTCTCGCCATTCGTCAAACAGCGGGAGTATCGCTGGTTCCGGTTCGAACCCGAGGGCGTCATGGCCTCGATCCGTCTGCCCAGCCAACTCCCCCGGTCCGATGGCGGCAGAGAGACGGGTATCGGCGAAGTCGCGCTTCTGGAGGGCTGGCCTTTTATGGACGGGATCTTCGAGACGGGCCGTGCCTATGGCTACAGCGTGTTCAATCCCGTGGAACACCAGCGCGACTGGCTCAACGAGCTCGAGCCCGATTATCTGACTTCCTATCCGGAATCGCTGGAGCATCTCGCCTTCGCCTCCGCCGAGGTGCCGCTCAATCAGAGCTTCAAAGGTCTGCACGCGATCTCCGAAATGCTGACCCCGGGCATGGCGCGCCACGTTGAATCCGCGTTCGGTGCGCCGGTCGTGCAGAACTACGGCCTCAACGAAGTCGGCATCGTCGCGGCTAAATGCCGGGAAGGGGGCCGCTACCACGTCCATGACGAATTCGCGCTCGTCGAAATCACCAACGACGATGGCCTTCCGGTTGCCCCCGGCGACACCGGGCGCATCCTTGTTACCTATTTCGGCAATCTTGCCCTGCCGCTGATTCGCTACGATACCGGCGATCTTGCCGAGGCGGTCGCGGGGGAATGCCCATGCGGGCGCAGCCTGCCGGGCTTCGGCGAGATCATCGGCCGCTACAGCCGCATCGCCCATCTGCCCGAAGGCACGCTCGGAAATGTCGCGGTCTTGCGTGATGCCTTGGATGAAATGGCGCCGGAAATGGCGGCTCCTTTGAGAAAGTTTCAAGTGCAGCACTATCGCGACGGTCGCTTCGAGCTTCGGCTGGTCAGCGCCGCGGAATCTGTCCGACCAATTGCTCGCCTATCTCTCGGAGCGCTGGTCGTCGGCACTGGGCTCGGACGCGCCGGCCTTGAACATCGTGCGGGTCGAAGACATTGCGCGCGGTCCGGGCGGTAAGTTCCAGGAGTTCATGTCGGAATTCATGCCGTCTCCCGACGAGGAGGCGGCGGACGGATAGATTTAGGTTTGTGAGACTACCGATCACCCGATGACCGATCTTGAGCAGGAAAGAGAAGTTCAGGAGGCTTGGCGTCCCCGGCCGGGGCAGGACGTGCGCCGGCTATGCGATCGGCTGATGGCCGAGGAATTTCTGCCTGAAGAGAAGCTCAGGCAGCGGCGGAGCGCGAAGCTGAA
>JAKSBY010000111.1 GCA_022360855.1 Sphingomonadales bacterium
CGACGCCGTGCCGGAGATGACGGTGGCGCAGGCGCGGGCGGCGTTGTGTGGGGTGGCGATGCTCTCGGGCCCGGCGCTGCGCGCACTGGCCGAGATCGCCGGCCATATCGGGCCGCGCCGGTTCCCCGACGCCTTCGCCGCAGAAGACGAGCCGGACCCGGACCAGCCGGGCCCCAAGAGGGCGGCCAAGGCGCTCAGGGTCCTGACCGCCATCGCCCGCGACGATCTCACCCTCAACGAGGCCGCCGACAAGCTCTGCATCAGCATCTTTACCGCCAATTACCAAATCGCCGACGCGCGCCGGATGTTCGGCGCCGCCACAAACCTCGGCGCCGTCGTCAACGCCATCAAAGCCGGCGCCATCGAGGTCTAGCGCATGATGCGTTTGGCGCTATTCACCTTAACGTTTGTCACCCGACGGCTCGACCGGCGGGTCCATGAGGCCACCCGGCTCTGCATAGACATGGATTCGCCGGTCGAGCCGTCGAATGACAGGCTGAGAATAAAGCGATCTACTCACGGAAAGCTCTAGGAGGCCGGCCCATGCAGGACGACGAAACCCGCAAGGCTGACACGGCCCAAGACACCGGGAACCCCCAGGATACGGAGTACGCCCAGAGCGCCGGGCATGCCGGCTACGCGGATATGGAGTCCCGCATCTTCCAGGTCCTCGGCGCCTGCGAGGACCTGCCGGCGTTTCAGGAGCGCATCGCCGAGTTCGTGCGCGCCATGGGCTTCGACAGCTTCTCCTACATCCTGCTCGGCGACGACCGGCACCGGCTGCTCCGCCCCCGCCGCGTCTGCTGCACCCTGCCCGAGACGCTGGTCAGCGACTACGACACGGAAGCCTATCACCACGACGACATCGCGCTCGACTATGCCTTCCACAACGCCGGGGCCCGGTTCTATTCCGACCTGCAGGGCGATCTCGGCCGCACCCCCTACGAGACCCGGGCCAAGCGGATCAACCGGGAGATCTACAATCTCTACCGCGCGCATGGCTATTACGACCTCTACCTGGTGCCGCTGCACCGCGGCGGCCGCACCGCCCTATTCTCCGTCGGCCTCACCGACACCACCGCCACCACCCTCGCCCAAACCGCCCGCAAAATCGGGCAGGCCGAGGAGGGTGCCGCCGGCGACTAGCTGGGGCGGCAGCGCGGCCTTTCGGCCCCGCCTCGCTGCACCCTGTCATGCCCGTAGAAACGGGCATCCAGACCGGCCTCGACATGGATTCCCGCTTGCGCGGGAATGACATCCAAGAAAGGGCACCCTCCAGCGACGCGGTCACGTGTCGCTGGCAAGCGCGACCGCGCGCCCGAGCCTTTGCGAGGAGCCTGCGTGGCGACTGAACGCCCTTAAGAAACTAACCGGCTTCTAATCGCCGGTGAGGATGCGGTCGATGAGTTGGCGTACCGTGGGGACGAAGCCGTTGGAATAGAACGGGTCGAGCGCGAATTTGTAGGCGTTGTGGCCGGCGAAGACGAGGTTGTTTTCGACGCTGCCGCCATGGGCGACGTCTTGCAGGGTCTTCTGGATGCAGAAGGAGCGGGGGTCGACCTTGCGGCCGGTGGAGTTCTTCTGGTTGTCGGCCCAGTTGGAGAATTTGCACTGCGACAGGCAGCCCATGCAGTCGGCCTGGTCCTTGCGGATCTCGTCGCGCTTCTCCGGCGTCACGAAGATCAGGGTGTGGTCCGGCGTCTGCATGGCCTCGGTGAAGCCCCGGGCGATCCACTTCCAGGCGCGCGCCCGGTCGGCCTCGGTAACGTACATCTTCTTGCCGCGCGGCGAGACGTTGAGCAGGGTCTGGTGCTCGCCCACCGGGTCCGGGCTGAACGGGATTTGGCGTTCGGAGCGCTGCACGAGCTCCTGCAGATAATCGTTACGGACCGCCGACGAGAAAAAGCCCGTGGGGCTGAAGCGGTGGAGATAGACATCGCCCTTTTTGAGGGTGAGGAGCTTTTGCTTCCAGTCGTCGGAAATCTCGCTTTCGCGCGTCAGGAGCGGCCGGGTGCCGAACTGAAAGGCGATGGGGCCGAGCTCCTCGCTGTCGATCCAATGCTCCCAATCGCGCAGGAACCAGACGCCGCCGGCCATGATGATGGGGATGTGGCCGAGCCCGAATTCGCGCATCTGCTGGCGCAGCGCCAGCACACGGGGGTAGGGGTCCTCGGGCGTTTCCGGGTCTTCGGAGTTGGAGAGGCCGTTATGGCCGCCGGCGCGCCACGGGTCTTCATAGACCACCGCGCCGAGAAATTCGGCGAATTTGCGGTAGGCGCGCTTCCACAGCGCGCGAAAAGCCCGCGCCGAGGAGATGATGGGATAGTAATGCACGCCGTATTCGGCGGCGATCTCCGCCAGCCGGTAGGGCATGCCGGCGCCGCAGGTGACGCCGTGCACGAGGCCCCTGGTCTTCTCCAGAACGCCTTTCAGCACCCGCTCGGCGCCGCCCATCTCCCACAGGATGTTAATATTCAGGCTGCCCAGCCCCGCGCGTATCTCGTGCGCCCGCTCGACCTGCGCGACGCCGCCCGCCACGCCGTAGCGGATCAGCTCCTCATGACGCTCACGGCGGGTCCGCGCATGGTAGAGCTGCGGGATCACGGCACCCAATTCGTCGTAAGAATCGGCGTTGACGGCCGACACGGTGCCGATGCCGCCGGCCGCCGCCCAGGGGCCGGAGCTTCCGCCGGTGGAAATCGCGATGCCCTTGCCGCCTTCGATCAGCGGCAGGACCTCGCGCCCACCCATCAGCACCGCATTGAGAGCCTTCATCGTTTCAGCCTCTCCTCAATCGCCGGCCCAAACTAGGGATGCCGGGTCCAACTGTCCAGCGAATCGGCGCGGAGCGCCAAACGCCCGGGCCTGGAAGGCGCCGCGGGCCTAGCCGCGCGAACGCCTCGGCCGGGGCTCAACCGCAATCTCTTCGCCGGTTTCCTGGTCGACCGCCCGCATCGACAGCCGCACCTTGCCGCGATCGTCGATGTCGAGCACCTTAACCTTAACCTCGTCGCCCTCTTTGACGATGTCGGAGACCTTCTCGACCCGGTGGTCGGCCAGCTCGGAGATATGGACCAGACCGTCGCGGGTGCCGATGAAGTTCACGAAGGCGCCGAAGTCCATCAGCTTGACCACCTTGCCCTGGTAGATCACCCCGATCTCCGGATCGGCGGCGATGCCCTTGATCCATTTGACCGCGGCCTCGATCTTCTCCAGCTCCGACGAGGCGACCTTGACGGTGCCGTCGTCCTCGATATCGATCTTGGCGCCGGTGGTCTCGACGATCTCGCGAATCACCTTGCCGCCGGTGCCGATGACCTCGCGGATCTTCTCCTTGTTGATCTGGAAGGTCTCGATCCTCGGCGCATGCGCGGAGAGCTCCTCGCGGGCAGAGGTCAGCGCCTTGTTCATTTCGCCCAGGATATGCATGCGCCCGGCCTTGGCCTGCTCGAGCGCCTTTTTCATGATCTCCTCGGTAATGCCGGCGATCTTGATGTCCATCTGCAGCGAGGTCACGCCCGTCTCGGTGCCGGCGACCTTGAAGTCCATGTCGCCGAGATGGTCCTCGTCGCCGAGGATGTCCGACAGGACGGCGTACTTGTCGCCCTCCAGGATCAGGCCCATGGCGATGCCGGAGACCGGCCGCTTGATGGGGATGCCCGCATCCATCATCGAGAGCGACGCGCCGCAGACCGTGGCCATGGACGACGAGCCGTTGGATTCGGTGATCTCCGAGACCACGCGGATGGTGTAGGGGAAGTCCTCCTTGGTCGGCATTACGGCTCTCAGCGCCCGCCAGGCGAGCTTGCCGTGGCCGACTTCGCGGCGGCCGGTGAAGCCGACGCGGCCGGTCTCGCCCACCGAATAGGGCGGGAAGTTGTAGTGCAGCAAAAAGGCCTCGCGATAGCTGCCGTCGAGCGCGTCGATGATCTGCTCGTCATCGCCGGTGCCCAAGGTGGCGACCACCAGGGCCTGGGTCTCGCCGCGGGTAAACAGCGCCGAACCATGGCTCCTCGGCAGGATGCCGACTTCCGAGACGATGGGCCGCACCACGTCGAGCGCGCGGCCGTCGATGCGCCCGCCGGTCTCGAGGATCGAGCCGCGGACGATGTCCTTCTCCAGCTTCTTCAGGAGATCGGCGACCTCCTGCTCGGTCACCGTGTCGTCCTCGGCAAAGGCCTCCTGGACCTTGGCCTTGACCTCGGCGATGGCATTGGTGCGGGTCTGCTTGACCGGCTCCGCATAGGCGGCGCGCAGGCCGGAATCCGCAAGCTCGGCGATCTTCGCCTTCTCGGCGGAGAAATCGCGGGCCGCTTCCAGCTCCCACGGGTCCTTGGCGCTGGCCTCGGCCAGACGGATGATGGCATCCAACACCGGCTGCATGCCGGCATGCGCCTCCATCACCGCGCCGAGCATGACCTCTTCGGAGAGCTCGTCGGCCTCGGATTCGACCATCAGCACCGCATCGCGGGTGCCGGCGACGACGAGATCGAGGGCAGAGTCTTCCAATTCCTCGGTGGTCGGGTTGACCTTGTACTCGCCGTCCACATAGCCGACGCGCGCAGCGCCGATGGGGCCCAGGAACGGGATCCCCGAAATCGTCAGTGCGGCCGAGGCGCCGACCATGGCGACGATATCGGGATCGTTCTCCAGGTCGTGGCTCATCACCGTGCAGATGACCTGCGTGTCGTTGCGGAACCCGTCCGGGAACAAGGGCCGGATCGGCCGGTCGATCAGCCGGCAGGTCAGCGTTTCCTTCTCGCTCGGCCGGCCTTCGCGTTTAAAAAAGCCACCGGGGATACGTCCGGCGGCATAGGTCTTTTCCTGGTAGTTCACCGTCAGCGGGAAAAAGTCGCGCGACGGATCGGCAGTCTTCTCGGCGACGACCGTGCACAGCACCGTGGTCTCGCCATAAGTGACCAGCACGGCGCCGTCTGCCTGGCGCGCGACATGGCCGGTCTCGATGGTCAGCGGGCGTCCGGCCCACTGGATTTCTTCTTTATGAATCTCAAACATTCCATTTCCTTCTGTCGCACGAAAGGCCGGCGCGGCGCCTCGAAAAGCCGAGGCCGTTCCGGGCCGCCAGATGCGACGTATGCTTTCTGGGATGGGCTATTTTCTTAGGCCCAGGCGCTTGATGAGCTCCTGATAGCGGGCTTCATCCTTGCGCTTCAGATAGTCCAACAGCCGGCGCCGGGTGTTGACCATTTTCAACAGGCCCCGCCGGGAGTGGTGATCCTTCTTATGGGTTTTGAAGTGATCGGTCAGGTTGACGATGCGTTCGGTCAGGATTGCCACCTGAACTTCCGGCGACCCCGTGTCGCCTTTTTCGACCGCAAAGTCGTTGATGAGCGCCTGCTTGCGCTCCGCACTAATCGACATCGTAAGTGTCTCCTCAATCTAAGCTGAATACCCTGAGCGGATGCACAACGCCTTCATGCGCGTTCACCAAGGCAACCAAACGGCCTTTGGCCGTCGCCTTGGCTGTGCCTTCCTGTGCTGCAGGATGCCGGAGGGATTGGCCACACCTTAACCGATGAGCCTCGCTTTCCGTTACGGCCAGCGCCGGGATGTCGTCCAGCGCGGTCGCGACCGGCTCAAGCGCCCGTTCGGCGGCGGCACTATGGCTCAAACGCTCCAGCTTTTCCAGCGAAATCGAATCGCCAATTTCGAAGGGCCCGACGCGGGTCCGCACGAGCCCGGCGATATGCCCGCAAGCGCCGAGCTTTTCCGCCAAATCCCGGGCCAGGGCGCGCACATAGGTGCCTTTGCCGCAGACCATGCGGAAGCGGGTTTCGGCGCCGTCCGGGGCGTGGCCGATGCGGGCGAGCTCGATGATCTCGACCTCGCGGGGCGCGAGCGTCACCGCCGCGCCGGCGCGGGCCAGCGCGTAGGCCCGTTGACCGTCGATCTTGACCGCCGAATAGCGCGGCGGCACCTGATCGATGATGCCGATAAAATCGACCAGCGCCGCATCGATTTCCCCGGCATCCGGGCGCTTTTCCGACGTCGCCGTCACCGCGCCCTCCGAATCGTCGGTATCGCGCGTCTCGCCCCAGCGGACGGTGAAGTCATAGCCCTTGGCGGCATCGACGATATAGGGGATGGTCTTGGTCGCCTCGCCGAGCGCGATGGGCAATACGCCGGTCGCCAGCGGGTCCAGCGTGCCCGCGTGGCCGGCCTTGGCCGCCTGCAACAGATGGCGGACGCGCCCGACGGCCTGCGCGGACGTCATCCCGGCCGGCTTGTCGAGATTGATCCAGCCGGAAACCTTTCGGCCCTTGCGACGGCTCATGAAAGGCTCACCTACTCCGGCGGTCCCTCAAGGTCCTGCGCGACCTTGGGATCGTGCAACAGCGATTCGATGCGATCCGCCTCGTCGAAGGTGGCGTCGAGCCTGAATTCCAGCTTGGGCAGGTACTTCATGCGCACCTTGCCGGCGAGCTGGCCGCGGATATAGCCGGCGTGGCGGTTGAGCGCGCGGATCACCGCGGCTTCGTTGACACCGCCCAGAGGCAGCGCATAGACCTCGGCATGGCGCAGATCCGGGCTGACCCGGACTTCGCCGATGGTCAGGGACGTCCCGGCGAGCTCCGGATCGTGGATATCGCCGCGCCGCAGAATCTCCGACAGCGCGTGGCGCACGGCCTCGCCGAC
The DNA here is from genome assembly GCA_022360855.1 of Sphingomonadales bacterium. GTDB lineage: Bacteria > Pseudomonadota > Alphaproteobacteria > Sphingomonadales > JAKSBY01 > JAKSBY01. Next base: position 6,658 of record JAKSBY010000111.1, read on the forward strand.
CCTGAGCAGCCTGACCCGGCCCGACCCTGTTCCTTTGACCTGCATGTTACCCTCATCGCGGCGCGGCCGATCAGAGCACGCGCTCGTGCTCTTCGATCTCGTAGACCTCGATCCGGTCGCCTGCCTTGATATCGTTGTAATTCTCGAGCCCGATGCCGCATTCGGTGCCCGAACGGACCTCTTCGACATCGTCCTTGAAACGCCGCAGCGAGGAAAGATTGCCGTCGAAGACCACCACGTCGTCGCGCAACAGCCGCGCCTTGGTGCCGCGTTTGACGGTGCCTTCGGTGATCATGCAACCGGCGACCTTGCCCGCCTTGCCGGCGGAGAAGACCTCGCGCACCTCGGCGACGCCGAGCAGGTTCTCGCGTAATTCCGGCCCGAGCTGGCCGGCCATGGCCGCCTTGACCTCGTCCACCAGGTCGTAGATCACCGAATAGTATTTGATGGCAACGCCATCGCGCTCGGCGGCCTCGCGCGCCTGCTTGTTGGCGCGCACGTTGAAGCCGAGAATCAGCGCCTGCGACGCCGTGGCAAGCGTGACGTCGCTTTCGGTGACGCCGCCGACGCCGGTATGCAGGATGCGTACCTTGATCTCGTCGGTCGAAAGATCGTTCAACGCGCTGGCGATGGCCTCGGCGGAGCCCTGCACGTCGGCCTTGACGAGCACGGCGAACTCCTCGATCTCGCCCTCCTTGAGCGCGGTGAACATGGTTTCCAGCGAGGCCGGGGCCCTGGCGGCAGCGGTCTTCTTGGTCTGGCCGCGGCGATACTCGGTCACCTCGCGGGCCCGCGCCTCCGAATCGACGACAGCAAACACGTCGCCGGCCGCCGGCGTGCCGTTGAGCCCGAGCACCTCGACCGGCTGGGATGGCGTCGCCGTGTCGATTTGCTGGCCGTGGTCGTTGACGAGAGCGCGCACCTTGCCCCACTCGGACCCGGCGACGAAGATATCGCCGACCCGGAGCGTACCGCGGCCAACGAGCGCGGTGACCACCGGTCCGCGGCCCTTGTCGAGCTCCGCCTCCACGACGACGCCCTCGGCGCTGCGATCCGGATTGGCCTTGAGTTCGAGTAGTTCCGCCTGCAGCTGCAGCGCCTCCAGGAGCTTGTCCAGCCCCTGTTTCTTGGTCGCCGACATTTCCACATCCAGCACGTCGCCAGACATGGCCTCGACAACAATTTCGTGCTGCAGCAGCTCCTGGCGCACCTTGTCCGGGTTGGCGCCGGTCTTGTCGACCTTGTTGATGGCCACCACGATGGGAACCTCGGCGGCCTTGGCGTGGTTGATGGCCTCGACGGTCTGCGGCATGACGCCGTCATCGGCAGCTACCACAAGCACCACGATATCGGTGACGTTGGCGCCGCGGGCGCGCATCTCCGTGAACGCCGCATGGCCCGGCGTATCGATGAAAGTGATCTTCTGGCCACCGTCGACGGCGACCTGATAGGCGCCGATATGCTGGGTGATGCCGCCGGCCTCGCCGGCCACCACATCCGCCGAGCGCAGCGCGTCCAGGATCGAAGTCTTGCCGTGGTCGACATGGCCCATCACGGTCACCACCGGCGGCCGTGGCTTGAAATCCTCCGGTGCATCCTCTTCGCCGACAAGGCCGATTTCCACATCCGCCTCGGAGACGCGTTTGATGGTATGGCCGAATTCGGTGACGATCAGCTCGGCGGTGTCCTGGTCGAGGGTCTCGTTGATGGTGGCCATCACCCCCATCTTCATCAGCGACTTGATGACCGCCGACGCTTTCTCGGCCATGCGGTTGGCCAGCTCCTGCACGGTGATCGCCTCCGGAACGACGACCTCGCGGGTCTTGCGGACGACCGGCGCCTCGCCTTCCAGGGCCCGCTTCTGCTTGGCCTGCGCGCGCTTGAACGCGGCCAGCGAGCGTTGCCGGACCTCGTCGCCGCCGGAGAGCGCGTCGGAGATGGTCAGCTTCGACCGGCGCCGGTCTTCCCGCGGCCGTCCCTTGCTGACCGGGCGCCCCTTCTTGGGGTCTTGCTTGGGCTTGCGGGCCTCTTCTTCCTTGGCCGCAGGCGCAGGCTTTTTGGCGGCAGGCTCGGGCTTCGCCTCGGCCGCCTCGGCTGCCTTGCGCGCTTCCTCTTCCGCTTCGGCTTCCGCCTCGGCCTCTTTGCGGGCCTCCTCGTCGTGGCGGCGGCGCGCCTCTTCCTCGACGAGGCGCTTGGCCTCGGCCTCGGCATCCACCTCGGCGACCGCGGCAGCCTCCTGCGCCTGCTTGGCGCGCTCGAGCGCATCGGCTTCCGCCTTTTTGCGCTCCTCTTCCCGGCGTTTCTGCTCTTCCGCTTCCTGTTTCCTGGCGGCCTCGAGCGCCTCGGCACGGGCATCGCGTTCGCGCGCCGTAAGATGTTCGTCTTCGCTGCCGGACGTCGGCTGCGCCTGATCCGCAGCATCCTCCTTGGGCCGCTTGATCTCCAGCGACGGGGTCTCGCGCGGCTCCGGCACGGCGGGGGCGGCGCCTTTCTTGACGATCTTGCGCCGCTTGCGCTCCACGACAACGGATTTGGAGCGGCCATGGCTGAAGCTTTGGCGCACTTGACCGGTTTCGACGCCTCGGCCTGCGCCGAGCGTGCCGCGTCCGGAAATCGTCAGTTTTTTGTCTTCGCTCATAACGCCTATTCACTCATCAGCCAAAATTGCAGTCACCAACGCCGGACCCGCTGATCTGGACCCGCGCATCTTAACCCGCCGCACCGGTGAATCGCAGAAAGCGCTCCACGTCGCTCAATAACCGCGCCCACGCGCCGTCTTTCGACAGTGCAGCGTGTACCACATCTTCCCTGCCCAATGCCAAGGCCAAATCCTGGCGGCCGAACGCCTCGACGATGGCGACCGGCTCGGCTTGCGCCCGCGCCAGAGCCACGGTCTTGCCGACGCCATGCGCGCCGGCGTCCCGGGCGACGATCAGAGCCGCCGCGCCGCCTTGAGAAATCAGCCCGCGAACCTTTTCGAAACCGACCGCCAAGCGGCCGGCCTTGCGCTCGAGTCCGAGCCGCTTGAGGCAGCGGTCCTTCAGCAGGCCGGCGATGCGCGCCGGCAATTGGGGATCGATCCCATCAGCGGAAAGAGCGGTCTTGAAGCCCCGCGACGCCTGCCGGCGCAGGCTGCCGTCGGCAATCGCCCGAGCCAGGCCATGCTGGTCGGCGGTGGCCCAGACGCCGCGCCCGGGCAGGTCTTCATCGAGATCGGGAACCAAACAGGATTGACCGTCGAGCACGAAACGCAAAAGCGTCTCGCGCGGCTTGCTTTCACCGCTGAGGATGCATCGCCGCTCGTGCGTTTCTTTGCGCTTGGCCAAACCCATCTGTTGTCAGGCGCCTCATTCCTTGTCGTCCGCGGGCGCCGTCTCTGCGGCGCTCGCCTCTTCACTTGGCGTCTCTTCGGGTGGCGCCTCTTCGACCGGTGCTTCTTCGGCCGATACTTCGGGGGCCGGTGCTTCGGGAGCAGCCTCTTCCTCGGCTGCGGCCTCCTCGGCGGGCTCGGCATCTTCGGTGGGCGCTTCAATCCAGCCGGCCTTGACGCGCGCCGCCATGATCGCCGCGTTGGCGTCGTCTTCGGTGATATCGAACGACTTCAAAAGCCCATCGCCCGGATGGGTCAGTTCGTCGGCCGCGAGTCCGGCGAAATCCTCCAGCGACTTGACGCCCTGTTCGCCGAGCGCCAGCAGCATCATCGGCGTCAGGCCCGCGATCTCCGCCAGCTCATCGGCGACACCCAGCGCTTTGCGCTTTTCGTCCGCTTCCGCCTGCCGGCTTTCCAGGGCCTCCAGGGCGCGGCGCTGCAATTCCTCCGCCAAGCCTTCGTCGAAGCCTTCGATGGCGACGAGTTCGTCGAGCTCGACATAGGCGACTTCCTCAAGCTCGCTGAAGCCCTCGGCCACGAGGAGCTGCGCCAAGGTCTCGTCCACGTCGAGCGCGTCCACGAACATCTGGCTCTGCGACAGGAATTCCTGCTGCCGGCGCTCCGATTCCTCGGCCTCGGTGAGGATGTCGATGGTCCAGCCGGTGAGATTCGAGGCAAGCCGCACATTCTGGCCGCGGCGGCCGATGGCGAGGCTGAGCTGATCGTCGGGCACGACGACCTCGATGCGCTCATTGTCTTCGTCGAGCACGATCTTGACCACTTCCGCCGGCGCCAGGGCGTTGACGATGAAGGTGGCCGGGTCGGGCGACCACTGGATGATATCGATCTTCTCGCCCTGCAATTCGTTGACCACCGCCTGCACCCGGCTGCCGCGCATGCCGACGCAGGCGCCGACCGGATCGATCCCGGAATCGTTGGAGATCACCGCGATCTTGGCGCGGCTCCCGGCGTCGCGGGCCACCGCCTTGATCTCTATGATCCCGTCATAGATCTCGGGCACCTCCTGGGCAAACAGCGCCGCCATGAAGGCGGGTTCCGTGCGCGAAAGAAAGATCTGCGGGCCGCGGTTTTCGCGGCGCACGTCGGTGATGAAGGCGCGCACCCGCTCGTTGTTGCGGAAGTGCTCGCGCGGGATGATCTGGTCGCGCCGCAAAACCGCCTCGCCGCGGCCGAGATCGACGACCACATTGCCGTATTCCACACGCTTGACGACGCCGGTGACGATCTCGCCGGTACGGTCCTTGAATTCCTCATATTGCCGGTCGCGCTCCGCGTCGCGTACCTTTTGCACGATCACCTGCTTGGCGGTCTGTGCGGCAATGCGGCTGAAATCGATGGGCGGCAGGGGGTCGGCCAGGAAGTCACCGACGGCGGCATCGGGCTTGTCGAGCTTGGCGTCCTCCAAGGTCGTCTCGATGGCCGGGTTCTCGACACTCTCGACAACCTCCACCACACGGAACAGCCTGAGATCGCCGGAATTGCGGTCGATCTGCGCGCGGATCTCGTTATCGGCGCCGTAGCGCGAGCGCGCCGCCTTCTGAATCGCCTCTTCCATCGCCTCGATGACGATTTCCTTGTCGATCGATTTTTCGCGCGCGACCGCATCGGCGATCTGCAGCAACTCCAGCCGGTTGGCGCCTACAGCCATGGCCATGTCGTGTTACTCCGTCTCCAAATTCATGCCGCCGGCGGGCTCAATGGCCTGCGGCAGCCAACAACTCATCGGTCAAGACCAGCTTGGCCTTATCGATCTCCTCGAACGGGATGGTGACGGTCTCGCCCTCCATCCGCAAAATCACGCTCCCGCCGTCGACGCCCTGCAACTGGCCGCGAAAGCGGCGCCGGCCCTCTATGGCTTCGCGACGCTCCAGTTTCGCTTCAAAGCCGGCGAAGCGCTCGAAATCCTTGAGCCGGGTCAGGGGCCGGTCGATCCCCGGCGACGATACCTCCAGGAGATATTCGCCGGAAATCGGATCTTCCACGTCCAGGACCGCGGAAACCTCGCGGCTCAGCGCCGCGCAGTCGTCCACCGTCATGGTGCCGTCGGCGCGCTCGGCCATGATCTGCAGCTTCGCCCGCCCGCCGCCGCCGATGCTGACGCGCACGATCTCAAACCCCAGCGCCTCGGCGGCGGGCGTCACGAGTTCTTCGATCTGATGCAGCTTATCCGTCATGGCCGGACCGAACTCGGCGTGCTTAAACCTGTTTTGGCACGCAGCAATAAAAAAGTGGGCTCTCGCCCACCCGAAACCTTTACCAACAAGGACAGGAACGTGCCCGTATATATCGGCAGCACCCCCGGCAACGCAAGGGTTTTATGGCGGTTGGCGGTGCGGACCCGGTCACGTATGGTTTGCGCCGGCAAACTCGAATCATGACGATTATCATGTCCGCATCGCATCCCGGCCTTGTCCGCGCCGAGTCGTTTTGTACGGAATTCGGACTCCGGCTACCCATCCTCCTGGCGCCGATGGCCGGCGCCTGTCCGCCGTCGCTCTCCATCGCGGTAGCCAAGGCAGGCGGGCTCGGCGCCTGCGGCGC